>CANKVC010000022.1 GCA_947486835.1 Cytophagaceae bacterium
GGTTTTTATGCTATCACAGAAGTGCAAGATGAGTACGGTCCTGGTGATCACGGTTCTTATGCTTTTGGTGATGGTAAAGGGGGTGGATTAAATGATGGTGATTATGATGGAGGTTGGGGTCCAAAATTTAATGGCCAATTAATTCCTCAGTATGATTCACCGGTTGACCCGATCACAGGTAAGCGTTCAGGCACGCCTTGGATTGCACGTGGAAAAGATAACTTGAAGCGTTTCTTAGAAGCCGGTATTTTATCTACCAATAACATTTCAGTTGCAGCGACTGGAGACAAATACAATTTGCGTTTTTCTACGTCGCATATCTATCAAAAAGGTATTGTTCCTAATACCCAATTGAACATGACGAACTTCAACGTAACAGCCGATTACAAATTCTCTAATAAATTGAAATTTGAGTCGAACTTACAGTACAACCGTCAATACACACCGAATATTCCAGACGTAAATTACGGTCCCAACTCGATCATATATAACATCGTTTATTGGGCAGGAGCTGACTGGAACATGGATGATATGAAAAACTACTGGCAAAAAGGTAAAGAAGGTGTTCAACAAATCTATGCGGAATACCAACGTTACAATAACCCTTACTTCATGTCATATGAGTGGTTACGTTCGCATTATAAGACGGATGTCATCGGTCAAGCCTCTTTGCGTTACACGTTTAATGAAAACTTGAACTTATTAGCTCGTACGCAAGTAACCACTTGGGATATGGTTCGTACAGAGAAATTCCCTTACTCAGCTGGTACCTATGGTCGTGATGAGCGTCGTGGCGATTATCGTGAGGATCGTCGTTCATTGTTTGAGAATAATACAGAATTATTATTAACGTTTGACAAGGATATCTTACCAGGCTTTAATACAAAAATTAATGCGGGTGCATCTCAACGTGTTTTTCAATACAAGTCGATGTTCGCTTCTACAAACTATTTAAACGTTCCAGGATTATATAACTTCTCGAACTCGGCTCTGCCTGTTCAAGTTGGTAATTTTGGTTCTGACATGAATGTTCTTTCTGCTTACTACTCCGCAGATTTTTCTTACAAGAAATACTTGACAGTTTTCGCTACAGGTCGTGTTGATAAATTGTCAACATTGCCAGCGGGTAAAAACTCGTTCTTCTATCCATCATTTGGAGCGGTTACCGTTTTATCTGATTATGTGAATTTACCAGAGGTAGTTTCTTTCTTGAAATTCCGTGGTTCATTTGCAAACGTGAAGGATGGTTTGACATCATCTACGATCGATAACCGCGTGGGAACTTATTCAGGTGAAAACTATAACTCACCTTACGATGGTCCATCTTACCAAAACAACACGGTATACTCAACTGGTTTCTTTTACAATAACCAAACAGGAGCAACGTATGGTAACGAATTGAGTAATCCAAACTTAAATCCATCAGAGACTTCTCAGACGGAATTTGGTATGGACTTACGCTTACTTAAAAATCGTATTGCAATCGATGCGGCTTATTTCATCTCGAATGATGGTCCTTCGATCTTCTCTTTACCTATCTCATCTACATCAGGTTACACATCTGCTTTAGTGAATGGTATCAAGACGCAGAAGAAAGGTTATGAGATCTCCGTAACAGGAACGCCAATTCAAATAGCAGACTTTAGCTGGGATGTATTAGCGAACTACTCTACTTTCCAGCAGACGTTAACTGAAATTTATCCAGGTATCACGAACTTAAATACGTTCTTAAAAGTAGGGGATCGTACGGATAGAATTTATGGTTCTGCCTTTGTTCGTACCCCTACGGGAGAAATCATTAATACTAAAGCTGGTATTCCAGAAAGATTAGCTGGAACGCAGTCGCAATACTTAGGTAATGCTAACCCGGATTTCGTTTTCGGTTTGAATAATAAGTTTACTTATAAAAATGTAAGCTTAAGCTTCTTATTTGATGGTCGTATCGGTGGTAAAATTATTAACTATACACAGCAACAAACGTACCGTGGTGGTCGTCACATTGGAACGACACAAGGTATTTTCGCTGAAGCTCGTCCACAAGACGCGTTAGGTGTGAAAGCATTCGTAGGTCAAGGTGTGGTTGTTTCGAATGGCGCTGCGATTAAATACGATGTAAACGGAAAGGTGACTAACTTTTCTGAATTACAATTCGCGCCTAACACAGTGAAGACTTTTGTACAAGATTATGTGGGTCGTTATTATAACACAAACGAAGGAAACTTAATGAGCCGTTCTTTCGGAATGTTGAAAGAAGTTGTGGTAGGTGTTAAACTTCCATCTACGTGGTTCGGTAAGTCAGTTTCTGGCGCGAACATTTCTTTCGTAGGACGTAACCTATTGTACTTCGCTGAAGCAAAAGATACTGATTTATCTCAGTACTTGACGGACGGCGCTACAGGTACTCAAACTCCATCAGTTAGAAGCTATGGCGTTAACTTAAACTTAGTATTCTAATATTCTTCATTTTAATAAATGATTCAAGCAATGAAAATCAAAAATATAATTTTAGGCATGTTGAGCTTCTCCGTAATTGCATTAAGCAGTTGTGAGAAGACCTTCGACCAGTTGGAGAAAGACTCTAACCGCGCGGTACAAGTTCCTGCATCATTAGTTTTACAGTCGATCGAATTAAACGTCATGAACGACAATGGTCGTCCATTCTCTGGGGAGATGCGTTACAATCAATTTTATTGCTCTAACTATAATTATTATGCAAATAATGAATATAACTTGGGTCAAATGCCAAACCAATATACTACGTTGAAAAACGTAGTAAAGATGGAAGAGGAAGCGAAGAAGTTAGGTTTAGCTGACGTGAATGGATATTCTGCCTTAGGTAAGTTCTTCCGTGCTTATTTCTTTGATCAAATGTCGAAGCGTGTAGGGGATTTACCGATGACGGAAGCCTTGAAAGGGATTCAAAACACGGCTCCTAAATACGATTCACAAAAAGTTATCTACACGCAAATCTTAAAGTGGTTAGATGATGCGAATAGTGATATGACAGCTTTAGCTGCCAAAGGAGAGACTATCTCAGGTGATTTCTATTTCAATGGAGATTTGAAAAAGTGGCAAAAAGTGGTTAACGCTTATCGCTTACGTGTTTTGATTACGTTATCAAAGAAAGATGCGGATGCGGAATTAGGTGTTAAAGCTAAATTCGCTGAGATGCTTGGTAACCCAACGAAATATCCAATGCTTGGCTCGAATGCGGAGTCGTTGCAATTTGTATGGAACAACTTCAACAAGTATCCTTCTAATCCAGACAACTTCGGTTTCGATGCAACGCGTCAAAACATGGCTTCTACGTATGTAGGATTTTTATCTAAGACACAGGATCCACGTGTGATGGCTACTTGCGAGCCTGCAGGTGCTGATTTGAAGGCTGGTAAATTAGCTTCAGACTTTACGGCTTATCGTGGAGCAGGTTCAGGTGATAATATTGATGATATGGCGAGAAATGCAGGTTTATCGAATGGTGCAGGTTTTGCTCCCGGTATCTACTCTTTCCAAAACCGTTCGCGTTACTATCAAACATATACAGGTGAAAATACATTCCTTGTGGGGTATCCTGAATTATGTTTCAACATCGCTGAAGGATATGCACGTGGTTGGGCTACAGGTTCAGCGGAAGATTGGTATATTAAGGGTATTAAAGCTTCTCAATCATTTTACGGTATCGCAGAGGGCGCTAATACAATGACGTACTCGAAGTCAGGTGCACGTGATGCTGCCGACTTAGTAAAGTATTCGGTTAACTTCAACTTCAATACGTTTTATGAGCAATCTTCAGTTAAATATGATGCGGCTACAGGAATTGAGAAAATCGTTTCTCAAAAATATGCTGCCTTCTTCATGAACTCAGGGATGGAAGCTTATTTCAACTGGAGAAGAACAGGTTTCCCAGCGTTCTCTTCTGGAGTTGGTAACGGAAACTCCAATCGTATCGCTTTACGTTGGATCTATCCAGCAACAGAAAGAACGGCTAACTCAACTAATTATACTGCAGCTATTACAAGTCAATATGCTGGTAAAGATGATATTAATGACCAAATGTGGTTGATTAAATAATTAGTATTTCATAATAGTGTTTAGTGTATTATAAAGGGATAGAGATTTTTTCTATCCCTTTTTTATTTTCTTAGGTATAAACTAATTCTGGAAATGTCATTCGGATAACCTTTAGTCTCAGAAATGGTCATAAATCCGGTTTGATCGGCTTTGAATGATATGGCTTCTCCTTGATGTTCATTGGCAGCATAGGACGCATCTAAAGGGCTTTCTAGTAAGTATATTTAAGATAGCTTAGTTGGCAGTTCTTTCCCCGTACCAAGACTTTTCTTTGTTAATCCTTCATCGTCAATGTATGTGTAATACGAGAGTTTATGTCCTTGAAATGATATTATTAGTGTGATTATATTTTTGGTAATAACCGTACCTATTATGTGGTTAGATCTTGATTCAATCGTAGTGGATTTTGCCAAAACAAAAAGGATTTATGATTTCTATTTCATAAACCCTTTTGATATAAACCTTATCCTAAGTAGGTGAGAAAAAACTAGGTAAGGCCAATTACAGTATCAACTATTTTACCTTATAATTTAGTTGACTTATATATTTTAACCAAACCGTCATTTTCGCTACTGATTACAATTAAACTTTGTTTAATGGGACTTTTGGATGCGGGTATGAAAATAATTCCTTCAGGGGCATCGCCTGTCTTAAACATTTTCACGAAAACCGGTGCGGTTGGAATAGTTATATCATAAATAGCAAACGCGTCTGCTCTTTCTAAGCCGACAATGGCAATATTTTTGTTGCCAACTCGACCAACACAAACTGATTCTGGCTCTACCGACTTGTCATCACTTCTTGCATCATCATAAATCGCTAGTTCTTTTGCTTTAATGTCAAGTTCATTTTTGCTGTCAAATACTTGGCTACCCGTTGTTGCATTCCAAACACTAAACGATCTAGATCCTAAAGAATACAATGCATCAAAATCGCCATCTGAATCATTGTCTCCTAATGTGGTTGTAATATTTAATCTTCCTAAATTCAAATCTGTTTTAAGTGCTGAAGCATTTGGAAAATTAGTCGCATCTAAAGAAACAGCACTAACTCTTTTCATTTCTGTAAACGCGGTGTATTCTCTTGAATCACCTTCATTTGCTGTAAATAAATAAGGAGTTCCATTGTAATTTAAAAATGCGATCGCATCTGGCATATAGATTCCAAAAAGTTTTGATACAGGGTTAAACTCAATTTTATTATCTCGATCGCTCACATCAATTGCATTTGGAGCCAACGAATAATCTTTAAAACCTAGTGGGG
Organism: Cytophagaceae bacterium; assembly: GCA_947486835.1. Classification (GTDB taxonomy): domain Bacteria; phylum Bacteroidota; class Bacteroidia; order Cytophagales; family Spirosomataceae; genus Aquirufa. Next base: position 5,335 of record CANKVC010000022.1, read on the forward strand.
TAATTTTCTTAATGGTAGCACTTGCAATGTCGACTTCAGCGATGGCATTGTTTTCTTGCAAGGTAACATAGGCTGTTTTTGAATCATCAGAGACGGTTATGTATTCTGGCTCAATGTCTTTATTAAAATTTTTGCCGGGTCCAAAAATTCTAAATCCTTTAGCTGTTAAACTAGCTAATTGGCTTTCAAACGAAGCAAAATTTAAGGTAGTTACTGAATAGTCCGATACTTTAATAATTGAAATAGTTCCTTCTGGATCATTTAGATAATTGGCACTTGGTTCACCTTCGTTGGCTGAAATTATATAATTTCCGTCTGGTGAAAAGGTGACCATATCTGGCAATGCACCCACCGTTATGGATTTAATTTCTGCGTAAGTAGTCGTATTAAAAACCACTATTTTACCAGGAGCTTGCTTGTCTGTTGATTCGATGGCTGCAGCTAACTTTCCGTTACTTACTGCAACGCTATTAACGTAGCCACCATAAGGGGTCATACTGATTGACTTTATCACTGAAATACTAGCGGGATTACTAATGTCAATAACGTCTATCTTATTTTCTGAGCCGTTATTTACGGCGAATAGTCTATTCGTGCTTGGGTCGAAAGCGGTAATTTCTGCAGCACCTAAACCTCCTAAATTAATCGAAGCTATTTCTTGATAGCCGCTTAAATCTTCATTTTGTGTATTTTCTAAAGGTGTTGCAACTTCATCTTTTTGACAAGAAAACAAAGTAACCGCTACTAGAAAAGGGTAAATAAATTTTATTTTGTTCATAATTTTTAGATAATTTAATTACAAAATTACTTTCAAAATGCAACCCATATGTTAATAAATAATTATCTTATTTTTAATAAATAATGATCATTTGGTTTGCAAAAGGGCCTTTTGAAAATCATCTCTAACTCATGCAATCGTCAAAGATTAATTCCTGAGTTTTTACTTGATTCATTACGGGGCAATTCCGAAGGTATAGTTGGAGTAATTTCGTCTTTGATAAGCTTAAGTAAGATTTACCTGACGGTTCAAATCCTAAAGTATGTAGAATGGATTGCATTCCTAGATTATCCGTTCTTGTGGTCGAAAATAAGTGCTCGTTTTTAAATTTATTCATTAGCTCAGCGCATAGAATGGAAGCCAACTTTTGATTTCTATATGGCGATTCGACAAACACATATCCAAGTTCAAAGATGTATTTCGAAGGATTCAAATAGGTCAGAGCTTTGTTAAAAACTTCATTGATATAATACGTTTCTGGGATTTTAATACTGGTTGTTGCCATGATGGAATCCCCATCTTTAAAATAGGCTGTTAATGCCGAGGAATAAAGTCGGTTTTCCACTAAGCTAGCATTCGCCTCATTGCCTTTTATAATGAGCCCTTGAATCTCAATCTGATCTTTTTCTGACATTTCTCGGTAGGTGCCGATATATAAATCCATGAAGTTAAATTTTCAGCAAACATAGTGTTCTTTCAAAAGCTTTTGAATACAGAATTGTGAAATTAAAATGAATAAAAAGTTAAGTATTTTGATATCAATATTGGATAAATATCCTCCATATTATATTACGATTAATAAATGATTAAGCATCTGAATTAACATAAATTAGTCAGTGTTTTTAAATTATATTGTTACGCTAATCACTAAGTAGTGCCTTAAATAATTAATGAAATTCCTGATGAAATATATTAGAATTAGAAAAGTGGGATTTCGAAATTATCAAGATGGTTTCGAGTTTATAAAATACGAGAGGTGTGAAAACATCTCTTTTGAGTATGTTGAAGAAAAGGAGTTTCTCATGATTAAATTTAATTTACAAGATTCCGCTGAAGTTACGCTTGAAAATAAATTGATAAATCACGCCTACAAAACGTTTATGAAAAGGTGGAAACTCTTTTTATTGAACGAAGATTATTTTTTTGATTTAGCAGATTTTAGCCGAAAATAAATTCAGATGAAGGCGAAAATAATATCAATTGCAAACCAAAAAGGGGGAGTGGGCAAAACGACCACCGCTATAAATTTGGCATATAGCTTAGCCACTTTAGGAAAAAAAGTATTAATTATTGATATCGATCCACAGGCCAACAGTACTTCTGGTTTGGGCCTTGATCCAAGCACTTGCGAGTACACCATTTATGATATTTTATTAAGTAGAATTCAAATCAAAAGTGCTATTGTCTCTTCATTGTTTGAAAATCTTGATTTAATTCCAGCCGATATCAATTTAGTCGGCGCTGAAATAGAACTCATTAATTCGATTAGTCGGGAAACCATTCTGAAAGAGCACCTAGAAAGTATTCGTGGTCATTATGAGTATATTTTTATGGATTGTTCTCCTTCCTTAGGCTTGTTGACCATCAACAGCCTAACCGCTTCAGACACCGTCATTATTCCTGTTCAATGTGAATATTTTGCGCTCGAGGGATTGGGGAAATTAATGAATACGATTAAAATTATTCAAACAAGGTTGAATACTAATCTGAATATTGAAGGGATTTTGCTGACTATGTTTGACACTCGGTTAAACCTATCGAATCAAGTTGTTTCTGAGATTAGTAAACATTTTAATAACTTGGTTTTTGACACCATCATTCCACGTAATATTCGATTAAGCGAATCTCCAAGTTTTGGAATTCCAGTCATGTTACATGACCCTTCAAGTATCGGATCTAAAAGTTACATCAATTTAGCTAATGAGATTTTAAAAAGGGCGGAAGTTAAAGTTTAGTTTCATGGATAGTGGAGGATCAATCATTGGTCCATTTTCTACTGGTTATTTAGCGGATATAGTTTAATTCTTGCGCGCTTAAATTAACAAATCATTTTCTTATTGTTAGCAAATATTAACCCATTTGTTATATAATCATTAAATGAATTTTATCACTCTAATCTTATCTGGATGGTCGCTAAATTTATAGTAATCATTTTGGTATTTTATGTTAGGCAAAAAGAAAATTCTATTTTTAACTGGGTCGATTAATCAGACGATCCAAATGCATTCCATTTCAAAATTTTTGCCTCAGTTCGATTGTTATTTTAGCCAATTTTTTTCAGAAAATATTTTCATTTCAAAAGCTATTGAATGGGGTATTTTGGATACTACCATCATGGGAAATCCTTTACGAAAAAGAGCGGAAGAATATATTCATAAGCATCATTTACCGAACGATTACCAGGCTAAATTAAATACATACGAATTGGTTGTTTTTTGTTCAGATATGCTTTTCCCGAAAAAGTTTTTGAATACGAAAACCATTTGGGTTCAAGAAGGAATGATAGATCCTTATACCATGCTCAGTGCCTTTATTCAAAAAACGGGTATACCGCGCTATTGGAGTTTTGGAACGTCTTTAAATGGAACATCAAACCTTTGTGATGTGTATTGTGCCGCATCTGAAGGATATAAGAAGTATTTTATTAGCAAGGGTGCAGATGAAAATAAGATTACCGTCACAGGTATTCCTAATTACGATCATTTGATTCAGCATGTTCAAAATGACTTTGAACACCATGGATATGTGATGGTCGCTACCACGGATATGCGAGAGACTTATCGCTATGAAAATCGTCCAAAATTTCTAAAAAAATGTGTCGAAATCGCGGCGGGAAGAAAGCTGCTTTTTAAGTTACACCCCAATGAAAAAAAGGATCGAGCGATTCGAGAAATAAAAGAGAATTGCCCTGAAGATACGTTGATCTACACGGAAGGGCCGACGAATGAAATGATTGCCAATTGTGAGGAATTAATTACGCAGTATTCAACGGTTGTTTATACCGGAATTGCCTTAGGAAAAAAAGTGCATTCATATTTTGACCTTGATGATTTATTAGAAAAAATGCCTATTCAGAATGGGGGAGAATCCGCTCAAAGAATTGCTAAAATCTGCGAGATGTATCTAGAATTTACAGGTTCAAAAGAAGCCTTTTTAAATCTATTGCCTTCAAATATTCAAAAGGAAACCTATGTCTAATCCATTACTTATTTTGGTTCAGGCACGCATGAATTCCTCGCGTTTTCCTGGTAAAATAATGAAGGAGGTATTGGGAATTCCTTTGTTGGTCCATCAACTCAATCGCATTGCTAGAATTAAAACAGTAGCTAAAATAGTGGTGATCACTTCAGACCAACCATCAGACGATGTTATTGAATCGACGTCTATAAAATATGGATATGAAGTTTTCAGAGGGTCATTGTTAGACTTATTAGATCGCCACTATCAGGCAGCTGTTTTTTATCAAGCATCGACGATAGTGAAAATTCCTTCTGATTGTCCATTGATTGACACTGCTGTCATCGACCGAGTAGTAAGCTTTTACCTGAAAAATGAGCAATCTTTTGATTATGTAAGTAACCTTCATCCCGCTTCTTATCCCGATGGAAATGATGTAGAAATTATGTCGTTTAAGGCTTTGGAAAGGGCTTGGAAAGAAGCCGTCAGGCCATTAGAGCGAGAGCATACCACCCCTTATTTTTGGGAAAATCCAGACCTTTTTTCAGTGGGTAACGTAGTTTGGGAAACAGGTTTTACCTATGATATGTCGCATCGATTCACTTTAGATTATCCAGAAGATTACGAGTTTATAAATCAAGTGTATGAAAAATTATATCCAATAAACCCTCGGTTTACTTTGAAGGATATCTTGGATTTGCTTGTTTTTGAACCAGAGATTTTTCAAATCAACCAATCTCTCGCGGGGGTAAATTGGTATCGAAATCATTTAGAGGAATTAAAAACTATTCTGCCCAGTCAAACCAAGTTATAATCATGAATGAAGAAAAAATTATAAAGCTTCAGCAGTTTGCAAAACGAGTTAGAAATCACATCGTTCCGATGGCATCCGATGGAGGCTGTTTTTTAGGGGCCTCTTTATCAGCGGTTGATTTATTAACTTATTTATATGTGGATCATTTAAATCTGCATAAAGGAAATTTAAAGGATGAAAATAGGGATTATCTATTTTTATCGAAGGGGCATGATGTGCCTGCTTTATATGGAATATTTGCTGAGCTTGGTTGGATCGAAGCGGACCGATTAAAAAATCATTTGTCCACAGAAGATCATATTTATTGGCATCCCAATCGGAACATTCCGGGAGTGGAATTCCATTCAGGTTCATTAGGCCAATTGCCCTCTGTGTCTATCGGGGTTGCGATGGACATCATCATTCGAGGAGGCGAAAATCGCGTGTATTGCGTCATGGGAGATGGAGAGTTGAACGAGGGATCTTGTTGGGAAGCTTTTTTAGTTGCCAATGCATACAAACTAGACAATCTGACATTTATCATTGACCGGAATAATTTCCAAGCCAACATGGCCACGGAAGATTTAATCCCACTCGAGTCTTTAGTTGAAAAATTTGAGTCTTTTGGAATGATGACTCAAAGAATTGACGGACACGATTTCAATGCTTTAGAAAAAGCTTTCTCCAACATTAAGGGACAAACGGGCGCACAAGTTATTATTTGTGATACGGTACGCGGAAAGGGATTGCCTTCGATCGAGGCGCGTGCGGATCGCTGGTTTTGTAATTTTTCCCAACCCGAAATCCAAGAATTATTAGTGGAATTAAATGAAGGGTTTGGGGCCAATTTAGTGGCTGAAACATTGGTTGTACGATAAATAATAAGATGATGACTTACGAAAAATTATTAGAAAAAACAGCTCTTGAGGACGATCGTTTTATTGTAATGACTGCTGAAAATCGCGCCTTAGTTCGCAATTTGCCTGCGTCTTTGGGCAACCGATTTATAGATACTGGGATTACCGAACAAACGATGTTAGGAGCTGCTGCAGGTTTAGCTTTACGTGGTAGAAAACCAGTAGTTCATGCCCTATCTGCTTTCCTAACCATGAGGGCTTTTGAGTTTACAAGGACTTCTGTTGGAATTGCCAATTTACCTGTCAAATTAAGCAGTTTTATTCCGGGAGTTTTATCGGATGGGAATGGACCTACTCACCAAGCGATTGAAGATATTTCCATCATGCGAGGAATTCCCAGCATGGAGGTTTTCGCACCTGCTGACGAAGAGGATTTGATTGCAATGTTGCCTCAAATATGGGCCACCGAAAATCCAAGCTATGTCCGAATTAATACTCGGCCAGCGTTACTTAAGCATAAACCTTATGTTTTTGGTAAGGCCGAACAAATATTTGAAGGAAAAGATTGCACGATTTTAACGTACGGTTTTATGCTGGAAGAAAGCATCAAGGCGCATCAATTATTAAGTGATTTGGGGTTTCAAGTGGGCCTAGTTAATATACGAAATTTAAAGCCTTTCGACGGGGATTTAATTTCAAAATTGGCTAGCCAAACATCCTGTTTTATTACGATCGAAGATCATTTTTTAACCGGTGGTTTGTTCAGCATTTTAGCGGAACATTTAGTTAAAAACCAAATTCTCATTCCTACTCATTCGATCGCTTTTGAGGATCGTTGGTTCAAACCAGGCCGACTGGCTGAAGTGCTTGTTCATGAGGGTTTGGATGCTAAAAGTTTAGTCGAAAAAATACAAAATTTCATTCAAAAATAATTTGTCATATGCCTAATTCTGTTCAATTTAACGAAGCTTTACCTAACATTTCAAAATCACTGGAAATGTATCAAAGGGGCTTACAAGTTCAATCACCCATCACTCAAACATTGGCTAAAGGACCAGGGCAATTTTCTAAGGGTGTGGCACCGGTCTATTTGAAAAAAGGGAAAGGTGCACGTGTTTGGGATGTGGATGGAAATGAATATATCGACTTTAATATGGGAATTGGCCCTTTGTCCCTTGGCTATTGCATCCCAGAAATTGACGATGCGATTCAAGCCCAACTAAAAGACGGAATTACATTCTCTTTAATGCACCCATTAGAGGTGGAATTAGCTGAAATACTTCACGGAATTATCCCCAATGCCGAGGTGGTCAAATACAGTAAAACGGGAGCTGATGTAACCTCTGCCGCCGTACGAATTGCAAGAGCTTTTACGGGTCGCGATAAAGTTTTTTGCTGCGGCTATCACGGTTGGCACGACTGGTATATCGGTATCACTTCCCGTAGCGGAGGCATTCCCGAAGGAATAAAAAATTTGAGTTTTACTTTTCCGTTTAATGATATTGAATCAATAAAAAATGCCTTAGACGAAACGGTTGCTTGCGTAATTTTGGAACCTTTTATTTTCGAAAAACCTCAAAATAATTTTCTTCAAGAGCTAGCTGAAATTTGTAAGGCCAATGGTACCTTATTGATTTTTGATGAGATGTGGACGGGGTTCAGAATTGCGTTAGGTGGTGCTCAAGAGTATTTTGGAGTAAAGGCAGATTTAGCTACTTTTTCTAAAGCTTGTGCGAATGGAATGCCATTAGCTATTTTAACAGGAAGGAAAGATGTGATGTCGCTTTTTGAAAAAGACGTTTTTTCTTATACGACTTTTGGTGGTGAAGCTTTATCCTTGGCTGCATGCAAAGCGACCATTGAATTCATGCAAAAAAATGATGTGATAACAGCTTTGAATAGCAAAGGAGAATGGATACAAAATGAATATAATAAGTTAGCCTCCTACCTGGGAATGTCAGAAATAACTTCATGTGTCGGGTATGCTTGTCGGTCTATGCTTACCTACCAAGCAGAAGGTCAAAATCCTTTGGCATTAAAAACATTTATGCAACAAGAACTCTTACAAAAAGGTATTCTTTGGGGCGGGTTTCATAACATCTCATATAGCCACTCAAAAGAAGATTTAGAATATACCATCAAAGCCTACGCAGAGATTTTACCTAGACTTAAAATCGCAATAGAAAATAATGAAGTGGAATCGTTGTTGAAAGGTGAATTATTAGAAGCGGTATTTAGAAAGATCAATGAACATAATATTAAACCCAAAAATGCATAGTCAAGACATGTTTAATTTAACGGGTAAAATTGCTTTAGTTACGGGTGCTTTAGGGCTCATTGGCAAGGAACATTGTAAGGCTTTGGCCCAGGCAGGCGCAACGGTTATTGTAGCTGATTTGTCTTTGGATGCATGTGTAAATTTTGCAGCTACACTTGGGAATAATTCGAAAGGTTTTGCCCTTGAGATAACGGAGGAAAGCGAAGTAGAAAAATGTGCAGATTGGATAGAAAAAGAATTAGGCCGATTGGATATATTGGTCAATAATGCAGCTATCAACGATCATTTTCAGACCTCGGCGGATTTACTTAGTTTATCTTCCTTTGAGAATTATCCGGTCGACATGTTTCAAAAATCATGGGAAGTAAACGTGAAAGGATTATTTCTATGTGCCCAAAAATTTGGGAAAATCATGTTGAAAAATAAGCAAGGTAGCATCATTAATATTGCTTCTACTTATGGCATAGTTGGGCCAGATCAATCCTTGTATCAAGATGAAAAAGGCCAACAATTATTTTTTAAGACACCGGCTTATCCAACGACCAAGGGAGCCGTTATAAACTTCACCCGATATTTAGCGGCCTATTGGGGAGAACAGGGGATTCGAGTAAATACCTTGTCACCTGGGGGTGTAGAAAATGGACAAACAGATTTTTTTATGCAACAATATTCAGCAAAAACACTTTTAAAGCGCATGGCTAAACCGGATGATTATGCGGGTGCTTTAGTGTTTTTAGCCAGTGACGCTTCCGCCTACATGACAGGAGCTAATCTGGTAGTCGACGGAGGATTTACAGCAATTTAAGATGGAAGATTTACAAATAAAACTAGCAAAAATAAAATGGGTATTGACTGACTGTGATGGTGTCCTTACCGATGGAGGAGTATATTATGGAGAAGAAGGAGAATACCTGAAAAAGTTTAACATTCGAGATGGAATGGGGGTAGAAAGATTGAGGACTTTAGTTCAAGTGCCTACGGGAATTATTACCGGGGAATCTTCTCCATCTGTGGTTAAAAGGGCAGAAAAATTAGGGATTACCGAATTGAATTTAGGGGTTAAGGAAAAGAAGGGAGTCGTAAATCGGATCCTAAAAAGATATTATTTAAAAACAGAAGAGCTAGCGTACATTGGGGACGATGTAAACGACTTAGTCGTTAGATCTTTGGTGGGCTTGTTTTTTTGTCCAGCTGATGCGCTTCCCCAAGTCAAAGCGGAAGCGGATGTAATATTAACGCTTGACGGAGGAAAAGGGTGTTTTCGTGAAATGGCAGAAATGATTATTCAAGCCAAATTAAAAGATTAACTAGCGCTGTAATTTTTTAGGCCAATAATGCCCACGATGATTAAAGTCATAAAGAAAAATTCCATTAGTGACGTGGACGTTTTAAAGATAAAAATATCGCAAATTTTAATCATTACTAGTGAAAATGCAGTCCAAACCGCAATGGCGGTGGATGTAGGAATATCTTTTAAGGCCAACGATAAAAAGTAAATATTGCCGCCGCCTGAAATGATGTAAGCTAAAAATGGAACTAGTTCCGTTCCTACCGATTTACTCATAAGCGAATCTGCTTGGTAGGCGTTTTTCAATTGGCTGAAATTCATGTACTTCAAAGCATAGGTCCAACCGGTTTCGAAAATCGCCGCAATGAGTATATTAATCCAAGGTTTTATCATCTAATTTATTTTCTTTTAAATCCTCGAAATACCAACGGTAGATCGCGTAAATATGTTGGCGGACGTAATCCTTCGGATACTTATAATACAAGCCCCAAAAGCGTGGTTTTTCATTAGTCTCATAAAGAGTACCAAACATGACATCCCAAATACTGAACTTAGTTGCAAAGTTAGCATGAAATACTTCTTTGTGGTTCGCGTGATGCCACAAATGAAATTCAGGACCATTTAAAATATATTTGAAGCGGCCAAAAGTGAAATTGACATTCGCATGAATGTACATGCCCCACAAGCCGTCAATGAGTCCTTTGATAGGAATCACCACAGGGTCAGCGCCCAAAAGGAAAATGGGCAAAAATTCAATGGTTTGATTAATTAAGATTTCAACGGAATGTGATCGAGCACCTGCAATCCAATCAATGTATTTATTGGAATGATGCGCTTCATGTGTGCGCCATAGGAGTTTATTGGCATGCTGCCAGCGATGAAACCAATAGATATATAAATCATGCGTGATCAGAAAAAATAGAACTTGCCAGCCAATCGGCCAGTTACTTACTTTCGGAAAATCGCCCCAAGAAATGGAGGCATGTATGGGAACAATGATGTAATCAAAAATGAGTATTTTCAAAAAGAAGCTTTGGACTAGTGTATAGCCAATAAAATCAGTCCAAAAGCCTTCTCTAAAAAAAGGAATTCCCCTTCGGTAGGGGAATTTCCTTTCTAAAAAGATAAGCACTACACATCCAATCACGAGAAGTATGGTGCAGATTTCTACTGCATTCAATTGCATAAGCTTATGCTTTTTCCATTAACCTGTTCTCGGTAATGTTGACACGAAGCTTTTTCATAGGACCTACTTCGCTCTCATATACTTTTTTAATTCCATCACCTAGTCCTAATTCTGTGTCACGGATGTCTTTCACAAGTTTGACAAATCCTTGTGGCTCAACCGATGCAGCATGATCAGAACCCCACATAGCACGGTCTAACGTGAAATGTCTTTCAACAAATTCAGCTCCTAAAGCTACGGCAGAAACCGTCGGACTTAATCCAGTTTCATGTCCTGAATATCCAATGATGTATTCTGGATACAAATCCTTTAGCGTTTGAATCATCTTCAAATTCAATTCTTCTGGTTTACAAGGATATGCTGACGTTGAATGAGCGATCATCAAAGGATAATCTCCATATTCACGAATTAAATCCACTGCAAAAATGATTTCATCTACACGAGACATACCTGTTGAAATCATGATAGGTCTGCCTGTTTCACAAATCTTTCTAATTAAATGATCATCAGTTAAAGAAGCAGAGGCTAATTTATACATGACAGGCTCAAAGTTCTCCATAAAATCTACAGATGGCTCATCCCAAGCAGAGGCAAACCAATCGATTCCCAAAGATTTGCAATAAGCATCAATTTCAGAATATTCTAAAGCACCAAATTCGGTTTTTCTCTTGTAATCAATGTAAGTCATCGGACCCCAAGGAGTCTCTCTCATGATTTCCCATTGATCTTTAGGAACACAAATTTCAGGGGTACGCTTTTGGAATTTTACAGCGTCCACTTTGGCCTCAACCGCCGCGTCGATTAATAATTTAGCAGTTTCTAAAGAACCATTATGATTGATTCCAATTTCTGCAATGATGTAACATGGGGATCCATTCCCTATTTCTTTTCCAGTGTTAAGTGTTATTTTTTTCATTCCTTATGTTGTATATGTATGATAATTATTTGTGAAAGTTCCGTCTGAGAATAAATCTATAATCGCATAACCGGGTTGGGTTTGTTGGTAATTTCCACCCCACCATGCGCCACTGACTGCACCATTGCAGCAATATGCGATTCCATTATATTCTACTCGATCTAATAAGTGGATGTGTCCACTGATGGCCAATTTTACATTGGGGTATTTGAGAAATAAATCTTTTAATTCCGTGGCATCTTCATGCATCCATTTTCCTGGAATATTCCATTGGTTTTTTTCAAAACGCTTCCCATCGAAAAATATACATGCGGATAAAATTGGAATGTGAGAGACAATCATGGTGGGTTTATTGGCTGGAATTTTAGCCAGCTCATTTTTCAACCAGTCCATTTGCTCCTCATCTATTTTTCCGGTATACCAGCGACCTTCTTTATCAGGACTAATGCTATCTAAACTGATTAGATGCCAGAAGCCTAAATCTTTTGAATAATATCTGTGGGATTCTTTTAGCTCGTCAAGCGCCCATTTTTTCCCATCCTCGATGCTTGAGATATTTTCTGATTTACACCAGATGTCATGATTTCCTAAGGACTGAACAATGGGTACCGATAGCTCATTTTTCAATACATCATGCCAAAGTTTCCATTGTTTTTCTGCAACGGCACGACCGCCTCGATGTGCATCCATGATGGAGTCTCCACTATTTAAAATTAAGTCGGGCTGTTGTTCTAAATTTTGAATGTGATGTAAGCACTTGGCAAATCCTTTTGACGCTCCTATCAAGGGCATCATATGAACATCAGTAATATGCGCAATTCGGAAGGATTTTTTTGAAGTCGACACTTCAGCAAAGGCACTCAATTTAGGGACAGTAATTGCACTTGCAATTAAACCCAAAGATCTTAATATAGAAGATCGTCTATTCATCTTGAGAGATTTAAATCTCTACAAATTTCTAAATCAAATATTAACTAATGATCGTTTAAAATTTAAGAAAATGTTATGAATTGGCTTGAAATTTGGCCAAATATTAACGCGCTGTAAAGCGAATATTAAGCGCTTTTTAAGGGACTGATTTGAAGCAATTTGGCTATTCCTTTTAAGAAAAAATCAGAGAATTCTAACGTACTTTTCTGGGTTTTGATTTTAATTAAGCTATCCAATTGTTCACTAATTTTTAAACTTGTCTTTTGCGCCCACACCTCATATTCGTTATTTGCCAACCTATTTTGGCTTAAATAATCTTTAAAAATTTCTAGATTAAAACTTTTAGCCGCAATTCCAGCCCCAGAAATCTCCCCATCATAGGCATTGATCATTTGCTCAATATGATTAGGTACCGGAACCATCATGACAGGTTTCTTAAGGTACATGGCTTCAGCCACTGACTCAAAACCAGCTGTTGAAATTAGGCCCGCACAAGTGGACATTTTTGCTAAATATTTCTCGGCGTCAATTGGATGGAAGGTTAGATTTTTACTAGGGCTAAATACCTCCTTTTTCTCCGGATGATCCCAAAAACAATCCAACGTTATTTCTTTGTTTTTTTCTGCCCAAGAAATAATTTGATCCGCTAACTTATAATGCGTTACATACATGAGCCAAGATTTACCAGCTACGGGCACAATCTTTTTTACTTCTTGGCGCAATAATGGGGGTACCACATAAATATTTTTTTCAAAATCATCAGGCATTTCTCTAAACGAAAGTCCTAGGAATTTTTTAGATCCAATGGCTGTAAATTTGGTATTCAGATTTAATAAAAACTGATCAAATCTCTTTTCAGGGATCGATGTAAAATGCCGATTTAATAATAAATATTGATGGCCTATCGACATGCACGGAACCTTAGATCCCGTCTTAAGGAAATATAAACCTGTAATGGATTCGTAAAAATTAACGATGCCGTCTGGTTTAAGTTCGTCCACAAATTTTTCTAAAGAGGAGGCACTTTTACAATAGGTCTTAAATCTTGTAATGGCTTGCATAGCCGTTTTGCCCAATTGCACTGAATTTCCATTGCCATAGCTTATGGATGGGCTTTCATATTTTATCAAAGGAACATCTCCAATAAATTCAGTAAAAAATGCCGGAATTTTACGGCCCTCAAAAGAACCT
>CANKVC010000023.1 GCA_947486835.1 Cytophagaceae bacterium
GTAAAATGCAAACGAGCTTTTTTCCCGTCAGAGGCATAAGCGGCCGCCTCGAATAAATGTTCTTCTAAAGGGGTCCTAGATCCATCCTCATAAGAATGAAATGCCAATAAACCTTTGGGGAGCGAGCCGTAATCCAAGCCTTTTTCCTCCAACAATGTTTTAATGATTTCATTTGAATCTTGGCTAGGGCATAAACTTAACAATGCTTTTGAAAAAGCAAATTCATTTAAATGTGTTAAAAAAAGATCCGATTCTTTATTCGATTTTCCCTCCGAAATATGCTCAAATAATGACTTGAACATTCTTGTTGCCGCGCCAGAAGCCGGTACCATTTTCAAAATCTGCAAGTTTGACTTGAGTACATCAAATTGATTTGCCCATTGGTCCACTTCCGACTCAGATAATTTTAAAATTCCGTCGCCGATAACCGCCGATTTTTCTAAATCCATCCATGGAAATCCATTCCTGAAAAATTCAACTTGTTGATAAACATCCTCTACTCGAATTCCCCTATTTTTTAGGTCAGTTAAGTCCCTTTCTGACAACATACACATGGATTTAAACTTAAAATTAATAGAATTTACCCCGATATTTGATATTTTAAAAGAATAAATTTCAATCAAAAAACAATAGTAGGCTATTCGCTATTTTCTCAAGAACTTTTTTTTGGTAGCTTTGAATTACCTATGAGTCAAATTCACGACATATTAAAAACATATTGGGGATATTCAGAATTTAGACCTCTTCAAGAGGACATCATACAGTCGGCTTTAAACCAAAAAGATTGCCTTGCGCTTTTGCCTACTGGAGGGGGCAAATCACTATGTTTCCAAGTTCCAACCATGGCTATGGATGGAATATGTATCGTAATCACTCCTTTGATTGCGTTGATGCAAGATCAAGTGGACCAATTAACTCAAAGGGGAATTTCGGCCGTGGCCATTTATTCAGGAATGTCAAAAAGGCAAATTGATATTCTACTCGATAATTGTGTTTATGGTCAAATTAAATTTCTTTATATATCTCCCGAGCGCCTAAAAACCGAGCTACTTATTGAGCGGGCCAAACTCATGAAAATTTCATTATTGGTCGTGGACGAGGCACATTGTATTTCACAATGGGGATATGACTTTAGGCCCGCCTATTTAGAAATTCAAAATTTCAAAACCTTATTTCCGGCGGTCCCTTGCATGGCGCTGACCGCGTCAGCTACTTCGGCGGTCAAAAAAGATATTCTGGCCAATTTACAGCTAAAAAATCCAGCCGTTTTCCAAAAAAGTTTTAGCCGAGCTAATCTATCTTACTCCGTTCTTTGGGAAGAAAATAAGGATGTAAAATTAGTGCAGATGATCCAAAAAGTAGGCGGGTCGTCGATTGTATATGCTAGAAACCGAAGAAAAACACAAGAAATAGCGAAAATGCTCTTGGATAAAGGAGTCAAAGCAAATTTCTACCACGCCGGTTTAACCACTGAGGAAAGAATAAAAAGACAAAAAGATTGGATTGAGAATCAAATTCAATGCATCGTAGCGACAAACGCCTTCGGGATGGGGATCGATAAATCAGACGTCCGACTTGTCGTTCATGTGGATCTCCCCGATTCAATGGAAGCCTATTACCAAGAAGCTGGTCGAGCAGGACGAGATGAAAAAAAAGCTTTTGGTGTCATATTAATTGAGGAAAATGACCTGATTGAATTAAAAGCACAATGGCAAAAATCATATCCTACCGCTGACATTATCAAACGAACGTATCAATCCATTAGTAATTTTTTACAAATTGCCGAAGGAAGCAGCGATTTGTCGACACATGATTTTGATTGGCAAGAAATGGTTTCCCGTTACCAATTACCTTCCGCTGAAACATTTTATGCACTTAAAACGCTCGAATCTGAAGGCTTAATTTTAATGAGCGATGCGATGCAAAATCCATCCAAAATTAAAATTATTGTCAACTCTACCGAGCTCTATGACTTTCAAATTAGAAATGAAAAATTCGAATCCATACTAAAATATTTGCTAAGGCAGTTTGGTGGAAATTTGTACAATCAGTTTGTAACTATCTCGGAATCAACCATAAGCCAACAATTTAAAGCCCCCATCGCAGATATAGAAAGGTCATTGCAATTATTAGAAAAATTCGAAATCATCGAATACGAAAAACAAAATGGGCAACCCAAAATTACTTTTTTAACCCCAAGAGCATCCGTAGATAACTTGCCGATTAGTTGGCACACCTATGTCGCAAAAAAAGATTCAAGCAAGTCAAAATTAGATGCCATTGAAACCTATGTAAGGCAAAATCAATTTTGTAGAACCACACAGATATCTGCCTATTTCGGCGAAAGCATCGAAATCCCATGTGGCATTTGTGATATTTGCATTCAAGAAAAACGCGAAAATTCCGGGAAATCATATCCTGAAGGCAACGTCCAAGAAAGGAAGTTGATCCTCCAATATTTAAAAAATGGCCCCATGAATCTAAGCGACTTAGTAGACTGCCTCCGCCCTCTTTCTAAATCCGAGGCCATCAAAGTCATTCAATATAGCCTAGAAAGGGGAGAAGTTTTTTACGCTGATACGGAAACCGTAGCCTTGGCATCCTCTTGAAATACAAAAGAGATAGGCGTTTTAACTTTCTCTTCTAATAAGGCTAAGGATAATACCTCAATCGCATTTTCAACATAATGAAAGGAAAGGTCTGAAATATAATGTGCCTCTATCTCCTCTACATCTTTGCGATTTTTCGCACACATGATAATTTCTTTTATTCCTGCACGTTTTGCAGCTAAAATTTTCTCCTTGATTCCCCCAACAGGCAGAACTTTCCCACGTAAGGTAATTTCTCCTGTCATGGCTAATTTGGAACGCACCTTTCTTTGAGTTAAAGCAGATGCAATAGCTGTAAGCATGGTTATTCCAGCAGATGGACCATCTTTAGGGACAGCTCCGGCAGGTACGTGAATGTGCAAATTATATTGATCAAAAATCCGATAATCAATGGCATATTGATCCGCATGAGCCTTTAAAAAACTTAGCGCAGCCATCGCTGATTCCTTCATCACATCTCCTAATTGGCCTGAAAGTGTCAACACACCCTTGCCTCTACTTAAAAGTGTCTCAATAAATAGAATATCGCCGCCGACCGGTGTCCAAGCCAAACCTGTAACGACACCCGCATACTCATTGCTTTCGTAAGCATCTTTGTCGAAATGTTCTTGACCTAACATTTTCACTACGTCTGATGCTTGGATTTTAGCCGGATAGGCTTCTCCAATCGCAATCGATTTCGTTATTTTTCGAATTACTCGGCCTATCTCTTGCTCTAATTTTCGCACTCCCGATTCTCGGGTATACCCCTCCACCACTTTTTGAATCGCCACATCAGACATGCTCACCGACATCTTCTCTAAACCATGCTCTTTCTTTTGCTTAGGCAATAAATGCTTTTTAGCTATTTGAACTTTTTCTTCCATGGTATATCCACTCACTTCGATAATCTCCATGCGATCACGTAAGGCGGGGTGAATCGTATCCAAATTATTAGCTGTGGCCACAAACATGACGCGAGACAAATCATATTCACACTCCAAGTAATTGTCCATAAAGCTGCTGTTTTGCTCAGGATCCAACACCTCAAGCAATGCAGATGAAGGATCACCTCTGTGATCAGAACCCACTTTATCAATTTCATCCAATATAAAAACCGGATTAGAAGAACCCGCTTTCTTAATATTTTGAATCACCTTTCCCGGCATCGCTCCTATATAGGTTTTTCGATGACCCCGAATTTCTGCCTCATCACGCAATCCACCTAAAGCCATTCGAACATATTTCCGACCTAGAGCCCTAGCGATTGATTTCCCTAATGACGTTTTTCCAACACCAGGAGGCCCATAAAGGCATAAAATAGGTGCCTTCATGTCCCCTTTCATCTTCAATACAGCTAAATATTCCAAGATTCTTTCCTTCACCTTTTCCAAGCCAAAATGATCCAAATCCAATACTTTTTTAGCTTTAACTAAATCAAAATTATCCTTTGTGTATTCCGCCCAAGGTAAGTCGGTTAGGAGCTCGACAAAATTCATCAACATCGGGTATTCTGGTGACATTGAATTCGTTCGCTGCAACTTAGACAACTCTTTATTGAAAAAGTCATTTACCTCTTTTGACCATTTTTTCTTTGCTCCCTTCGCTCTCAATCCATCTAATTCCTGTTCAGGACTCTCGACACCCAACTCCTCTTGCAATACTTTAATTTGCTGACGTATATAATAATCTCTTTGCTGCTGATCTATGTCACTGGACGCCTTGCTTTGGATTTCCCTTTTGAGCTCAAGATGTTGAATGTCTTTCAACATAAATTCCAACAAATGTGTAGCTTGTTCTATTCCGTCAATCGTTTCTAATAAGCCTTGCTTTTCCTTCAAATCCGCATTAATGTTGGAAGACAAAAAGTGAATTAAAAAGGCGGAAGACTCGATATTATCCAATGCAATTTGAGCTTCACGGGGAATTTCTGGATTAAGATTTAATATTTTTAAAGCCGATTCTTTCAACGTTGAAATCAAGGCCTTATTCTCTTTATTTAATTTTTTTGGAAAGGTATCTTCGATGTAATTGACCTTAGCGATTAAATTAGGTTCTGTTTTGACAAACTCCTTTACCTCGAAACGCTTTCTACCTTGAACGATAATCGTAGTATTCCCTCCCGGAAGTACAAACATTTTAATGATATGACCTACAGTACCGATCTTGTATAAATCGTCAACTTTGGGCTCTTCTTTTGAGTTACTGGCTTGTACCAAAACTCCTAGGGTCCGATCTCCTTTATACGCCTTTTTAACAAGCCGAACGGATTTTTGTCGGCTTACCGTGATCGGTATAACCATCCCCGGAAATAACACGATGTTACGAATAGGCAAGATTGGCAATTCATCTGACAAAACTCCCATTTTATCATCACTTCCAATCCCCTCCCCATTTATAGGAATCAATTCTATATTTTCGAAATCAGAAATTTCTGAAACGCTCAAATGCTTAAAAACATCATTTGGATTATTCATACGATCAATTTAAATACCTTACCCTCTTGAATATTTGTTGAAGGAGTCCGTTTATTATCAACTATTATGCCATAAGACAACATGGCAGTAAAACTATTCTAATAAAATAACACAAGTGTCTTTTTTAAACAAAAAAGACTTCTTTTTATCTAGTCTGGCTAGATGAAGTAAATTGGTTTGATCAGGAAATACGTCGACTAACAAACTATTTTGAAAATATACCCCGGTCAATTGTTGCTGAGTCGGGATTTCTAAATAGACCCAAATTACATCCTTTTGCGGCTCAAATCCAATGTATCGATAGGGTGTTTGTAATTTCAAATTTACCTGAAAACCCACATGAGTTTGGATGTATTTTGCTAATAATTCGTCCGCATCTACATTGGCTTGAAACTGAAACTTTTTTCCTTGAAATGCAGATAATCCCGCTTCCAAATCATCCTGAAATAAACGAATGCTCACTTCCCAAAGTTGCTCTTTTTCATTAAAAACAATCTCCGTTACACTCGTATGAAAAGGATGATTCTTCGAAGCAAAAATGGGGTTGCTCGCCAATAAAAAAAAGATAAAAAAGAGTTTTTTCAAGGATTAAAATAAAGCTTTAAAAATATCGTTCCCAAAGGTATAAGCCATTAAAGCCAACAAAATGATCATGCCAACTTGCTGAGCCCTTTCCAATACCTTATCTGAAGCAGGCTTTCCCGTAATCATTTCATAAATCAAGAAAACAGCATGCCCGCCATCTAAAGCTGGAATTGGCAAAATATTCATGAATGCCAAGGCCATAGAAAGCAGGCCTGTCAACATCCAAAACCTTGTCCAGTCCCAAACCCCTCCAAACATTTGAGCAATGCCGATAGGCCCACTCAGTGCTTTTGATGCAGAGACATCTCCAGAAGCTATTTTTTTAAATCCTCTTACGTTGTCTGTGATTACAGAAAAGGCTCTTGAAGTTCCTATTCCGGTAGCCTCTAAAATACCATAATCCTGGTGGGAAACTTTAATTAACAATTCTGGGAAAAACCCGATTTGACCACTTTGAGTTACCGTCATCTGAAGCGTATCAGCTATTCCATTTCTTAAAATACCTAAACGAATAGGTTTTCCTGACTCTATTTTAAGTGCTTCTTTAACTTCATGGTAGAAAGTAATCGGTTTACTGTTGATCGACGTGATGTAATCCCCCGATTTTAAACCCGCAGATAATGCAGGCAACATCTCCTCTGATTTTTTACCTAATAATTTATCAAAAGCAGATGGCGGATTTGGACTAGTCACTTCGGCAACTTTAAATTTTGCCATAGGCTCAATAAAACCAGCTTTTTTATCACTTAATTTTTCGATGAAATTGGATGGAATTTTAATTTCTAACGTTTGATCCCCTCTTTGTACCGTGTAGGAAGAATTATCTCCTAACAATACATCTGAAGATCTTAAATCTGTCAACGAATGATAATCCGCACCATTCACTTTTATGATTCTATCTCCCGTTTTTAAACCAATTTGTTGGGCCAATTCCAACGCAACAATTCCATTTTTATTTAATTCAGCTTTTGAAATAAAGTTATTTCCATTTGAATAAGTTAGGCAAACAAAAATGACAATTCCCGTAATGATGTTCACAATGACTCCACCCAACATGACGATAAGTCGTTGGTAAGCCGGCTTAGCTCTAAATTCCCATGGCTCAGGTTCCTTGGCTAAAGTAGCCGCATCTTGGGTTTCGTCGATCATCCCCGCGATAGAAACATAGCCACCTAGAGGGAACCAACCTAACCCATATTCGGTGTCGCCAATTTTTTTCTTGAACAGAGCAAAATTTAAAAGAGAAGGAATTGGGAATAAAAAATCAAAAAATAAATAAAATTTTTCTACCCGCATTTTAAACCATTTGGCCGTGATATAGTGACCAAATTCATGCAATGTTACTAGTATCGACAGCCCTAAAATCAACTGCCCTGCCATGATCAAACCTTCCATATTATTTCTTATTGTTTATTTCTACCCAATTTTGGGCCATTTTTCTTGTTAATAAATCTGTTTCAATATAATCTTCTAATGTAGGATGCGCTAAAAAAGTTCCATGTACCATGCAATGTTCCAATAAATCCGACATTTGCACAAATCCTATTTCTTCTTTTAAAAATGCGCCAACGGCTATTTCGTTAGCCGCATTTAATATACAGGCCATATTCCCCCCCTGATCTAACGCTTTAAAAGCAAATCCTAAATTTCGAAAAGTATCCACATCCGCCTGTTCAAAAGTCAAAGAGGGGTAATGTCGAAAATCGAATCTTGGAAAATCCGACTTGATTCGATTGGGATATCCTAAAGCAAATTGGATAGGCAATTTCATATCAGGTAAACCTAGTTGGGCCTTAATCGATCCATCTTCAAATTGAACCAACGAGTGAACGATCGATTGAGGATGAACAACGACTTCTATTTGAGAGGCCTCCACATCAAAAAGCCATGCGGCTTCAATGACCTCTAAGCCTTTATTCATTAAACTAGCTGAATCTATGGTAATTTTAGCTCCCATGGTCCAATTAGGGTGTTTTAATGCTTGCGCCCGAGTAACGTTCGCTAACTGGTCTTTCGTGAATCCTCTAAAAGGTCCCCCTGAAGCGGTTAAAATTATTTTTTCAATGGGATTATGTGACTCCCCCATCAAGCATTGAAAAATCGCAGAATGTTCTGAGTCAACGGGTAAAATGGGAACTCCCATTTTTTTGGCAAGAGGCATAATGAGACCACCAGCAACGACTAGCGTTTCTTTGTTAGCCAAAGCAATCGGCTTTCCTGCTTGTATCGCTTTTACGGTGGGCAATAAACCAGCATAACCCACCAATGCCGTCAAAACAATATCCACTGAATTCAATGTAACGACCTCCTCTAAACTTTTTGCTCCTGCATGAACAACGATATTTAAACCCGATAACGCATTTTTTACCAATTCATATTTTGTTTCATCGCCAATGACGACATGAGAAGGTTTATATTGAATAGCTTGTGATATAAGTAAATCAGCCTGATTCATAGCAGTCAATACCTCCACCTTAAAAATAGCAGGATGCTGATCAATGACTTCTAAAGCTTGAGTTCCAATCGATCCTGTGGATCCCAAAATGGCGATTCTTTTTACCATATCATCGCTTTGATTTGTTCAATAAATGTTATCCAAACCTTCGGATAGGTAAGCGAGACAAACAAAATTCCAAATAATCCCCCGTATAAATGCGCGGAATGATTGACATAATCTTTTCCCCTTCGATCCATTTCGATCGAATACCAAGTAAATAAACCGGCATAAATTATTCCTGGAATTCCTAAAAGACCAAACAAGTAAATTTTTTCAGTAGGAAAAAACATGATCCCAGCAAAAATAACTGCAGATACAGCGCCAGAGGCTCCTAATGAATTGAAATAAGCATTATTTTTTTGCTTGAAATAGGTAGGCAAATCAGCCACTACTATTCCCAAGAGGTAAAACAAAACAAACATTTCAGGCCCCATACCGGGAAAAATAACTGAGAATATGTATTCCAATTGGGTTCCGAAAAAATAAAATGAAAACAAGTTGAAAAACAAATGAGTGAAATCCGCATGAATAAATCCGGATGAGATGAAACGCCAATATTGTTTTTTACGATCAATCAGGTAAGGATTCATGGTCATTATTTCCATCCAATCAGGCTTTTGCCAAGCAGCCAATGAGACCAAAACGGTCACAGCCATAATCATTAAACTTACTGAAATCGTATCCCCCATAAAAGAAAAAGCTTCTTGACGAAGCCATTTAAACGCTATAAAATTACATTAAACTTCCCTATCCACCAACCCACTCATGAATTTCAATAGACCTACCTTTTTTTCATCCATAATATTCAAGGCCGACATCTGCACAAATGCCTCATCAAAGTACTTTTTCACTAAAG
Organism: Cytophagaceae bacterium; assembly: GCA_947486835.1. GTDB lineage: Bacteria > Bacteroidota > Bacteroidia > Cytophagales > Spirosomataceae > Aquirufa. Next base: position 9,004 of record CANKVC010000023.1, read on the forward strand.
CTTCTGTTTCCTCTTTCACACCAAGGCTGGTATAAATAGCCGTCACAGACTTTACTTTTAATTCAGGATTCGGGTTAGCCATGGATAACCATTTTGATAATTCTATTTTGTTTTCACCCTCAGCCATTTCCAAAGCCCGTATCAATAAATAAGTCTTTTTATTAGCTAAAATATCCCCGCCAGGTTGCTTTCCGAATTTTTCAGGATCCCCGTAGACATCTAATAAGTCGTCCTTCAATTGAAAACCGAGCCCAATTAATTCCCCAATTTGATACAATTGATCGGAAACCTGATTGGCTTGCTGAGCTAAAATAGCTCCCAATTCCATCGAAAGACCTATCAAAACAGAAGTCTTCAATCGAATCATTTCAATGTACTCCTCTACTGAAACTTGTGAACGCGATTCAAAATTCATGTCCATTTGTTGGCCCTCACAAACCTCAGCCGCCGTTTTATTGAATCTCTCCAAGGCAAATTGGAACTCCGATAAACTCAAATCCTTGATTTTATTCAAGTATTGATACGCATTAACCAACATCACATCTCCAGATAGAATAGCGATGTTATCATTCCACTTTTCATGAACCGTTTGCTTGCCTCTACGGAGCGGCGCCTTATCCATAATGTCATCATGCATCAAAGTGAAATTGTGGAAAATTTCAAGACTCAAAGAAGGCGAAATGGCTTTTTGCCATTGATCCTTAAACAAGGAATAAGTCAACAAACAAAGCACAGGGCGGATTCTTTTCCCACCCAAACTCATTAAATATTGAATAGGTTCATACAATTCTATGGGGTTTTTCCCCATGTCTTGTTGTCCAATTTCAGCCTCAAGGGCATTTAAAAATTCTTTTGCCATAATTATCTATCTACTTCTCCCATCACTAAATCCATAGATCCAATGATCGCTACTAAATCTGCTAAATATGCTCCTTTTGCCAACAAAGGAATGACGGAAAGGTGGTGAAATGAACAAGCCCGCACTTTCATTCGCTGAGGAATATCGGATTTACCATCCGACCGAATGAAAAAGCCCAATTCTCCTTTTGGGTTTTCAGCTCTGACATATAAATCCATCGCGGAAGGTCTTATTTTTTTGGGTACAAATTCTTGCGGATTAAAGTCTTTGGTTCGTTTATATTCACCCATCAACTTATCCAAACATTGATCCACAATCTTAATAGATTCTAAACATTCTTGTATTCGAACATGATTTCGATCCCAGCAATCTCCTGTTTGGCCCATTTGCCCAGAACCTATTGGTATATCAAAATCAATCTCCGGGTAAATCGAATAGGCATCCACTTTCCGTAAATCATAAGCCAAACCAGAACCTCTTAAAACAGGGCCCGTACAACCATAATTGATCGCGATATCTAAAGGCAATACCCCCACATTTGCCGTTCTTTTGATGAAAATAGTATTCTCCTCGACCAATTTGATCACCTCAGAAATAGTATTTTTAACAACAGGGATGAATTCTTTTATCTTTTCTTCAAAACCGATGGGTAAATCATAAAATAATCCTCCGACCCAAACATAATTATAGAGCATTCGAGCGCCAGATAACCATTCCAATAAGCGCTGAATATGCTCTCGATCGCGCATCAACCATAAAAAAGGGGTATAAGCTCCTATATCTAATCCATAGGTCCCTATGGCCACAAAATGTGATGCTATGCGATTAAGTTCGGCGACTAAAACTCGAATATACTCAACTCTCTTGGGCATTTTACCCGTCAAATCCATCATCTTTTCCACCGCCATCACATATGCATGTTCAGAATTCATGGAAGCCATGTAATCAAGGCGATCTACATAGGGTATAATTTGATTGAAAGGCAGTGATTCAGCATGTTTTTCAAAACACCTGTGTAAATATCCCAGATGTGGAATCACATCTTTTACCCATTCGCCATCGGAAATAACTTCCAACCTAAGCACACCGTGTGTAGATGGATGCTGAGGGCCCAAAGAAATGAGCATTTCTTCCGACTTCAAATCATCTTCTGTATACCGATTAGGATCAGATAAATTGAAGTTTTCTGGATGAAACTGGTATTGAGTGGAATTCATTAAACAAAAATGCGGAAAGAATTGCTTAAAAAAAACTCGTTTTCATCTTTATTAATACAAATATCAAGTTGTTGAATATATTTTAGCAAAAGAGTTTGTTGAAAAAAATAATTCTTCTACCTTTGCATTCCGTTTCGAGAGGAGACGTAAAAATGATTTACAAATTATGGCAAAGAAAGGAAATCGCATTCAAGTAATTTTGGAATGCACTGAGCACAAAGAGTCTGGCGTACCAGGAATGTCTCGTTACATTACAACTAAGAATCGTAAAAACACGACGGCACGTATTGAATTGAAAAAATACAATCCGGTATTGAAGAAAGTTACTTTACATAAAGAAATTAAATAGATTTAATATTCAGGAATTATGGCTAAGAAGGTAGTTGCAACACTAAAGAAAGAAGGAGGCGTTAAGTACGCTAAAATCATAAAGGCGGTTAAAAATCCAACCACAGGAGCGTATACATTCAGAGAAGAAATTGTTCTTCAGGATGAAGTAAATGCTGCGTTGAAAAACTAGTTTTTCAATTTATTGGATTTATTAATTAGGCTACATGAAAGTCCCTTTTTTCGAAGGGACTTTTTTATTTTTCATTGATTTTTAATTTCTACAGATACTCATGGGACTATTCGATTTTTTAAAAAAGAAGCCCGCTGTTCAAGAGCAAGAGGAAATCATTGCGTTGGACAAGGGACTAGAAAAGACAAAAACGGGTTTAATCACCAAGATGAGTCGTGCGGTTCTTGGGAAGTCCAAAGTCGATGAAGAGGTATTGGATGAATTAGAGGAAGTATTACTTTCCTCAGATGTGGGAGTAGCGACCACGTTAAAAATCATTGAACGAATCGAGCGTAGAATAGAGCGAGATCGTTTCGTGTCTACAGAAGAATTGGACCAAGTGCTTCGAGAGGAAGTGGCCAGTTTATTAGAAGAAAATCAATCGACAGATTTAGAAAATGCATTTGCTGAACCTAAACAAAAACCTTATGTGATTTTGGTGGTGGGGGTAAATGGCGTCGGTAAAACAACGACCATTGGAAAATTAGCTTCTCAATTTCATCAAAATGGGTTAAAAGTAGTTTTGGGTGCAGCCGATACCTTTAGGGCTGCGGCAGTAGACCAATTGAAATTATGGGGAGAGCGAGTAGGAATTCCGGTCATTGACCATGGAATGAATACAGATCCGGCGGCAGTGGCATTTGATACGGTAAAACAGGCCGTTGAAATGAACGCGGACATTGTGATTATTGACACCGCTGGGCGTCTACATACGAAAGTCAATTTAATGACAGAGTTGGGTAAAATCAAACGTGTCATCCAAAAATTCATCCCTGAGGCTCCACATGAAGTAATGCTGGTGTTAGATGGGTCAACTGGCCAAAATGCATTTATTCAGGCACAAGAATTTACAAAGGTGACCGAAGTAACTTCCTTAGCTATTACCAAATTAGACGGAACGGCAAAGGGTGGAGTGGTCATAGGGATCTCAGACCAATTCAAAATTCCAGTTAAATACATTGGCGTAGGGGAAAAAATTTCAGATCTGCAAGTCTTTAACAAAACGGCTTTTGTTGAGTCTATTTTCGCCAAAAAATAATTACTTATTTTGTTCCTTGGCCCAAGTATCCTTTAAGGTAACAGTTCGGTTGAATACAAGTTTTTCTGGGCTCGCATCTGGATCTAAACAATAATATCCTTTTCTGATAAATTGGACCGCTTTGTTTACCGTGGCCGAACGTAAGCTTCGCTCCACAAAAGCCTTTTCTATAATTTGAATGGATTCAGGGTTAATGAATTTCATGAAATCATCGCCAAGTTCAGAGGCATCTTCTACAATAAGTAATCGATCAAAAGATCTGATTTCCGCTTCGACGGCATGTGGAATTGAAACCCAATGGATCGTTCCTTTCACGTGAATTTCTGATGTATCTGAACCTGATTTGCTATTTGGGAAATGCGTTGCATAAATGGTCTGAACGCTTCCATCTTCATTCAAGTCAAAAGATTCACATTTAATGATGTAAGCACCTTTTAATCGGACCATCAAATCGGGTCCTAATCGGAAAAATTTCTTCGGTGGATCCAACATGAAATCATCTCTTTCGATATATAGATCTTTGGAGAAGGGCACTGAACGAGAGCCTGATTCAGGATCTTCAGGATTATTTTCAATCGCTAATTCCTCCACTTGATCCTCCGGGTAATTCGTGATTACCAGCTTTACAGGGTCTAAAACGGCCATTACTCGGTCCGCCGATTTATTCAAATCTTCCCGGATACAAAATTCCAATAAACTTAAATCGATCAAATTATCTCGTTTAGCCACCCCTATTCGTTCGCAAAAATTTCGAATGGATGCTGCCGTATATCCACGTCTTCTAAGGCCGGAAATAGTAGGCATGCGTGGATCATCCCAGCCATTGACAATTTTCTCATTGACCAACTGCAATAATTTACGTTTACTCATCACCGTATGGGATAAGTTTAGTCGGGCAAATTCGTATTGATGTGTTGGGAAAATGGATAATTTATCGATGAACCAATCATATAGAGGTCTATGCACATCGAATTCCAAGGTACAAATGGAATGGGTAATCCCTTCAATCGAGTCACTTTGGCCATGTGCAAAATCGTACATAGGATAAATGCACCAATTATTTCCTGTTCGATGGTGTGCTACATGTCGAATACGGTACATCAATGGGTCCCGCATGTGCATGTTGGCATGTGCCATATCGATTTTTGCCCTTAAAACTTTAGCCCCGTCCGCATGAATCCCATCACGCATTTCTTTAAATAAGGTTAAGTTTTCGTCAACCGTTCTATTTCTGTAGGGGCTTTCTGTTCCTACACTCGTAGGCGTGCCTTTTTGGGCAGCTATTTGTTCAGCCGTAGAATCATCGACATAGGCCAATGATTTTTTGATTAGGTCAACGGCGAATTGATATAATTGCTCAAAGTAGTTAGAGGCATAAAGTTCATTTTCCCAGGTGAAACCAAGCCAACTAACATCCTTTTTTATGGCTTCCACGTATTCCGTTTCTTCCGTTATCGGATTTGTATCATCAAATCTTAGGTTTGTTTTACCCCCAAACTTAAGCGCTAAGCCAAAATTCAAGCAAATACTTTTTGCATGACCTATGTGCAAATAACCATTCGGCTCAGGAGGAAAACGAGTAAAAATTCCTTGAGAATACTGGCCTGAAGCTAAATTTTGCTGAATTATTTCTTCTAAAAAGTTAAGCGATTTGGGTTTGGAATCCTCCATTAGTAAATGATTGTGGGCTTAATTTAAACTTGCAATCTTTTTGAAATTGCAAATTATTGAAAACAATTTTAAAATTACACATAAAAACAACACAAAATGTAAGTGCAGAGCTTATATTAAGGTTATTTAAACAAACAGAAAAAAATAATACCTAAAAATAAATTTCTTATATAATTTGCAAAATAATTTTTAACTTGCCTACTGAAAAAATCGACTAACCATTTTTTTCATAAAATCTACACAATTATATCTTTAAGATAATGGCTAAAAATTTAAAACTCAGTTTAATCGCAATCTTGTCCGTATTAGGATTTTTCCAGCTTCAAGCTCAAAACACTCCTAAAATTAATGGTGTCTCAGGAGGTATTTCAATTGGGGGGCTTCACGACTTTCAGAGTAAATTTGTGGCTACAGGTTGTCCAAATGGCTATGATTGGACCTTCAAAACGGCCAATGGCTTTGTTGGAGATTTAGCAGCCGATTGGGATATCGCATACGGGACAGGATCAGGATCGAATTTTGCTGTAGATGTATTTACAGTATCACTTGGCATCGGAGAGGGGAAAGATCCTTATTTCTATTCGGTACAATGTAAGAATTCATTAGGAGTTGCTGAAGGACCTACTACAGTTGTTTGGATCAACATGAATAAATTCGCATCAACAACGGAACCTAAACCTAGACAAATTGAAAAACAATGTGCTGATATTGAGAATTCAAATTCAGGTAGTGTTACTTTGAAAGCGGAAGGTTGCTATGAAAGAACTATTTGGACACAACCTAACGGTGTCAAAATAACGAGTGGAAATAACGTCTTAACAGTAACTGGTGCCTACCAAGAGGGAACATATAAAGTTGTTTGTCTTTTTGACAATGTGATTTCGCCAACAGTAATTCAATCTAAAGAAGGTTCAGTAGGTGGTATTTTAAGAGCTTACGCTCCACCAGCAATATCTGCTTCGGCAGAAGGACCCGTTGACCAATGGACTAAAGAAATTTGCAAAGGAGAAGGTAAATTAATTTCCTCTTCTATTTCCGACGCTAAATACATTGCATATCAAAAATACTTTGATTTCAAATGGATGGCTGGTGATTATGGTGCAGAGTCTAAAGGGGCTACTGGAGTTAACACCAACAAATTAACTGCATTCCAAAGAGGGAGTTATCGATTGACTGCCAGATCATTAACAGGTTGCGGTACATCTGAATCAAATGGAATTAACATCTGGTATGTTGAATTGAAAAAACCAGTAATCGCAGGAAATACAAATTTCTGTTTAGATTCATTTACTACATTATCTGTTGACTCAGCTTCATTAGTTTTAAATGAAGGTTATTTAATGCCAGCTAAGAAAACATATCCAGTGAAATTCAGATGGTATGTGGATGGTTTAGAAGATACTAAATTAGGTAATTTGTCTAGCATTAAAGTTAGTAACAACCAAGTGGTTACAGTAGACTATATTTCAAGTTACGATTGTCCTTCAGATCAATCTGATGCCAAAACAATTGTTAACTATGCGCGTCCTAAGACTCCTACCATTACAGCATTAACCAAATTAGGATTCTGTGAAGGAACGCCAATTACAGCTAAATTACAATCCTCACTAGATAGTTTAAGTGGCGCAGCTACTAAGTTCCTTTGGAGCAATGCTTTGACAACTAGAGAAGTAGATATCAACAAAGCAGGCTTATATACGGTAAAAGTGATTGACATCAATGGATGTGTTTCATTATCATCTGCTGCAACTGAGGTTAAAGTATTGCCTTTGCCAGCTGCACCGGTTATTGCAGCAGGTGGACCAACTATCTTCTGCCAGCGTGCTGATGCTGATTTTGGTACATTCAATTCAGTAACTTTAACAGCAACATCAGTGAATGATGTAAGCTGGTATGGTAAACTAAGTACTGCTAGATTATTAGCTGGAAAAGTTTTAGCAGGAGTTAAAACAAGTGATACGTATTTCACAACAGCTACTGATTTAAATGGTTGTATCTCTAAAAATTCAAATGAGATTAAAGTTACTGTTCAGTCTAACCCTGCCATAACTTCCGATACTAAAATTGCTAAGGAAGGTGTTTATACCATCAAAGCACTTAATTTCCCATCAGCAGCAACGGCTAATGCTACAAGCGCTGGTGAATATGAGTGGAAGTTTGGTTCAGCTGCCTTAATTTCAAAAACATTCGTATCGAAAGTAAAAACCGCTGGCGACTATACAGCACGTAGAAAATACCTTTATACGATAGAAGGAACACCTCTAACATGTTGGACTGATTTAGTGAAATATGCTTATGTGGTTGATCCTGAATTTAAAGGTGTTGCGATATATCCAAACCCAATAACTAGTTCTAATGTGACTATCGAAATCTTAGAAGATTGGACTGGAGCGGATGTGTCAATTTACGATATGGTTGGTCGTCCAGTATTTGCAGGTAAAATTGCAAGTTCAGATGGAACAGACGGAAGAAACACATTGAACGTAGGTGGTTTAGGAAACGGAATCTACATACTTCAAGTGAAGGCTTCAGCTGACAAATCATATGTAGGTAAGATTATTGTAAACAAATAATCTTTCATTCACATTAAATATCAAGCCATTCTGGAAAACCAGAATGGCTTTTTTTTATGAAAAAACCAGCCATTACATATCTACTTCTTTTAATCTCGCTGGCTGCGTCGGGGCAATGGAATGCCATTGATTTGCCTACTACAGCATCCTTTAGGGCTCTTAAATCTTATCAACGAGATATCTGGATCAGTGGCACAAAAGGGACCTATATTCATTCTCAAGACGAAGGAAATACCTGGAAAGTAAAACAAGTACCAGGAGCCGAGAATTTAGACTTTAGAGACCTTATTATCCTAAATAAAAAAGAGATTATTCTAATGAGTGCTGGACCCTCTGAAAAAGGAGCTGCGAAACTATATAAAACAAAAGATGGTGGACAAACATGGGAACTACTATTTGACATTAAAGAACCTAAATACTTTTTTGATGCAATTGCATGGGATTATAAAAAAAGAATTGGCTTTTTATTGTCGGATCCAATAGACCGAAAATTTGTCCTTTATAAAATAGTAAATAATGGGACAAAAATTGAGCCTAAAAACTTAGCCAATTTTCCTACATTATTGCCTAGGGAGGCGGCCTTTGCTGCCAGCGGTAGCAGCATTATCTGGCTAAACAATACGTTACAAATAATAAGCGGAGGAGGGAATAAAGCCAGGATATTTAAAAGTATAAATGCTAATCTGACCTCTTGGGAAATAACACATAATGAGATTACGGCTGACACAAGTAGTGGTTTTTTTACGATTGCTGCTAAAAATAAAACTCATTTTTGGGTAGCAGGAGGAAATTACTTAAAAATTGACTCAAGTGAAATTCCCATTATGGAATCTAAAGATGGAGGCAAAAATTGGACCCCCATCGAAAACCCACTACCCAAAAACTATTACATAGAAAAAGTTATTTGGTCAAATCCATATTGGATAGTAACAGGGCCCGCTGGAAGTTATGCCTTTCATCCTTTGCTAAAAAAATGGGTACAATTAAGTGAAAGTCATTTTCACAACATCATCGCAACCCGACAAAAGATCATTGGAGTAGGGGCCAAAGGTCAAATTGGCTACCTGCTTAAAAAGGATTTAGATAAACTATTTCTTCCTAAAGAATAAAGAAATAGGCGTGCCTTCCAATTTAAATGCTTTACGCATTTGATTCTCCAAATACCTTTCATAACTCTCCTTTATATATTGAGGCAAATTACAGAAGAAAATAAACGTAGGGTAAGGAGTAGACACCTGCGTGCAATACTTAATCTTGATATATTTCCCTTTCCATGCAGGAGGAGGATAATTTTGAATGACTTCTAACATCACGTCATTCAATTTGGAAGTCGATACTTTTTGCGACCTATTCTCAAATACTTCAAGCATTTTTTCAACGACCTGGAAAATTCGCTTCTTTTCCAAGACAGAAGTAAATATAACAGGCATGTAATTTAAGGGGGCTAAGCGCTCTTTCAAGGCATTCTCAAGCTTGATAGACGTATTCGTATCCTTAGCAACTAAATCCCACTTATTAATCATTAATACAATTCCTTTTTTAGCTTTATCGGCCATACTAATGATGTTCATATCTTGAGCCTCTAAACCCGTATTGTGATCTATGGTCGTTGCGTCAATCAATATAATGGCTATATCACATTCTTCTAAAGCCTTAATGGACCTAAGAACAGAATAATACTCAATGTTGTCGTCTACCCGAGCTTTCCGCCGCATTCCAGCAGTATCTGTAATTATGAAATCTTTGCCATACAGCGTGTAGTGATTTTGAATCGCATCCCGAGTAG
>CANKVC010000024.1 GCA_947486835.1 Cytophagaceae bacterium
GCCTCGAATGCTTGTCGTCTCTGGTGATAATCCTGCTAATTTCATCGCTTCCATCGCTAATGAAATGCACAAAGGATGATCTTTTAAGATTTCATTCATGTTGCGATATTGTTCAGTCTGAATAAAATCCGCTTGGCTATTTGGATAATTTTTTAAAACGTCAAAGGTGATTTTTTTGAGTAAATTCCCGTACTCAATTAACTTTAATGTATCAAAATCCCTCAAAATAAAGTCTATTTGAGCTTCTTCGACATGACCTTGGATGTCTACCGGATGGATAAATCCTTCCATTTTTTCGGTTGATTCTGGACTAAGATTCTCTTTAGGAAGGTTTGAGATAATTTCAGCAGCTATTTTTATGGCGCTTTCCATTCTGCCCTTGGCAAATCCAGGATGTTGAGAAATGCCTTTGATTTTAATGGTAAATCCATCCGCAGAAAATGTTTCATTTTCTAGGTGTCCACGCTTCTCGCCGTCCAACGTATACCCATATACGGCATTAATTTTTTGAATGTCGATGTGGTCCGTTCCTCGGCCTACCTCTTCATCAGGAGTGAAAACGATCGATATAGGACCATGCTCAACATTCGGATATTGTTGCCAAAAAGCCACTGCATCCATGATTTCTGCAACTCCTGCCTTATTATCCGCTCCTAATAAAGTTGCCCCACTCGCCGTAATGATGTCATTTCCTGTTTGTTCTTGTAAGTCGGGATGTTCAGTTAACCGGATGATCACGGAAGGGTCATCTGGTAACATAATGTCTTCCCCTTGATAATTTTGATGTATGATAGGTTTTACTCCAAAACCAGCGCAATCAGGGGAAGTATCCATATGGGCACAAAAACAAATCGCTGGGACATCTTTTGATACATTCGATTCAAGGTGTGCATAGACATATCCATATTCATCGGTATGTGCATTGGAAACTCCTACATCATGAAGCTCCTTCACTAAAAGTGCTGCCAAATCTTTTTGTTTTTCAGTACTAGGAAAGGAGGTTGATTTTGGGTCAGATTGTGTGTCAATTTTCACATATGTTAGAAATCGATCCTTTGAACTAAATGAATATTTGGAAATTAGATGTTGTAAATCCGTCATAGAATCAAATATTTTTGAAATATCTTTAGAAAAAATTGTGTTAATTAAATTAATTTTTAAAGGATTACCAAAGGTACTTAACCTTTCAAAATTACGTATTATCTTAGTGGTCTAAATTTTGTTAGCCAAACCATTTTCTGAAACTATAAACTATTCGTCTTTATATCATGTCTCAAAATTCAGTTATTAATTTAGACGGTCAATCCTTTGAATTGCCAACATTTGTAGGTTCTGAAAATGAAAAAGCGATCGACGTTGCTAAGCTTCGTGATTTATCTGGTTACGTTACCTACGACCCAGGTTATAAAAATACTGGGGCAACGAAAAGTGCGATTACTTATTTAGATGGTGAAGAGGGTATTTTACGATATAGAGGATATAGTATTGAAGAATTGGCCGACAAATCTACTTTTTTAGAAGTGGCTTATTTGTTGATCCATGGCGAATTGCCAACTAAATCTCAATTGGATTCATTTGAAAGTGAAATAAAGCAATATACTATTTCAAACGAGGTTTTGAAAAAGATAGCTGATACGATTCCAAATTCAGTTCATCCCATGGCCGAAATAGCTGGTTTAGTGGGTCTTATGTCCGCTTTTCATTCGACAGAAGAGGCAGGAGATGATGAGAAAAATATGATGCGCTTGATAGCTACATTGCCTATGATGGCTATCTGGAATTATAAAAAAGGATTAGGTCAAGAAGTTAATCTAGCTGATACTTCGTTGGATTATTGTTCAACATTTTTACAATTGATGTTTGCAAAACCAGGTGAAGCTTATACAGTCGACCCTGTCGTATCCAAAGCCTTAAATAAATTATTAATTCTTCATGCTGATCATGAGCAAAATTGCTCTACGTCAACGGTTCGTTTAGTAGGTTCTTCTCACGCCAATGTATTTGCGTCCGTTTCAGCAGGAATTCAAGCACTTTCTGGTCCTTTACATGGGGGTGCAAACCAAGAAGTGATCGAGATGTTAGAGGCAATTAAGGCCGATGGAGGAGATACAGATAAGTACATAGCCATGGCCAAGGACAAGGCTTCTGGTTTTAGATTGATGGGTTTTGGACATCGTGTGTATAAGAACTTTGATCCAAGAGCAAAAATCATTAAGAAAGCTGCTGATGATGTTTTAAAAGCATTGGGAGTGAATGATCCGGTCTTGTCTATCGCACAGCATTTAGAAGAAGCTGCTTTACATGATGATTATTTTGTAGCCAGAAAATTATACCCTAACGTTGATTTCTATTCTGGAATAATTTACAGGGCTTTAGGGATACCGACCAACATGTTTACCGTGATGTTCGCTATCGGCCGTCTACCTGGTTGGTTAGCTCAGTGGAAAGAATTAAAGACGAATAAAGAGCCTATAGGCCGACCAAGACAAATTTACACCGGATATACTTCGCGTGCATTTGTCGACATTGCCAACCGATAATATAAGTAAAATTTATAGTGGAAAAGCTCTTTGCGAAAAGGGCTTTTTTGTTTTATCCACGACTGAATTAATTTGTGTATGATTTCACCCATATTGAAAATTTCAATTCTTTTATTTGTCATTCAATTACAAATCTTTGAAGTTTCTGGCTTTGTTAAAAGACAAACTGGAAATGCAACGTATTACAATAGCCGCTTTTGGGGTGTGAAAACAACGAGTGGGGAAAAATACAATCCCTATCTATTTACAGCAGCGCATCGGTATTTTCCATTAGGGTCCTGGGTGGAAGTTAGTTTTCCCAAAACAAATAAATCAACAATTGTTCGCATCAATGACCGCGGTCCGTACCGACGAGGGGCGATTATTGACATTTCAATGGCTGCTGCCAAGGAGATAGGATTGGTGCCATTTGGAGTTTCTAAGGTGTCTATTCGATTGATTCCTGAGATAGAAATCACCGATTCTTTGCGTAATGCTTGGGTAAATAGAGACTCGACCAATTCCAGCTTACACCCTTTCATCGCTAAAAAAGTTTTCAAAAAGAAAAAAAAGCGAGCTAGAAAAAAATCTAAGGCAAAATAATTTCAATTCTTCTATTGGCCTTTCGTTGTTCTATGCTAGCATTTTTAATTTTGGGCTTTGTGTTACCAAATCCCTTTGTTACAATGCGTGAAGGTTCAATGCCATGATTCACGAGAAATATTTTGACAGATAAGGCCCTTCTTTCAGAGAGTTTTACATTGGCTATCGAATTCCCTACTTCATCTGTATGACCATGTATTTCAATGTGTTGATGCATATTATTCGTAAGGAATTCGACTAAATTCTTTAAACTTAGCGGTACTTCAATCGGCAAGTCAGCTTGGTTTATTTTAAACTGAATATCTTCAAAACTTAACTCGGAAAATTGAGCTGGATTTAATACAACGATCTCCGGTTTTGGCATTAATGGTTTTTTAATCCAACAATAATCTGGGATAATTACGCTATGGATCTGAAGATCTTGGTTGGGATCACCAACTTTTTTGGAAATAAAATACTGATTTTCGAGAATAGCTTCAGAAAATCCTGCTTCGTTGGACGGGCTATTGATTTCGTAAATGGGTACAGATTTGGACCAAATACCTTCATAAACTAAACTTTGATGAAAATCTAAACCTCCTAATCCACCATTCTGATTGCTAGCAAAAACTAATATATCCTTGGACTGTATAAAATAGGGTCCTTGCTCGTCTTCTGTGGTGTTGATCACTTCTCCTAGGTTTTTGGGTTGGCCCCATTTGCCATCTTCTTCCGTTCGGGACAGCCAAATATCTCTTTTCCCCTGTCCGCCAGGCCTATCCGATGAAAAGAATAACATTTTACCATCGGGACTTAGTTGGGGCTGACCTTCCCAATCATGCGAATTTATTTTATACCCTAAATTTTTTGGCCTAGTCCAAGATCCCTCTACCCATTGACACATATATAAATCGCAACCGCCAAAGGAGTTTGGATAATCACAGCCTGAAAAAATCATGGTTTTACCGTCTTTAGAGAGCGTGGGTGTACCTTCGTTATTTTCTTGATTGAGTTCTTCTATAGGCCATGGGGCCTCAAATTTTTGGCCATTCCATTTTGATACAAATATTTCTTCATCGGAATTAATGGCTTTTCTGACCGTTAGAAAAAGTTCTTTCCGACTAGCCGAATAGGTAGGAAAGTATTGAGTTCTATAAATGTTTAGTTCTTTTATGGGAACTGGGACGATTGGAATACTATCCCTTTCGGATAAAAACGAAAACAATGGGATGATCCAGAGTCCAATCATTTTATGGAATTTGAAGAAACTTGTGGGTTTGTATCGAAATTTTCCAATGTGGATTTGATTTAACAAATTCAACGATCATTGAATTCATTTCTGCCTGTTTTGACCATTCTGGTTGCAAATACAAAACTGCATTGATAGGCATTTTTGGCTCATACTCTTGAGCCCACGCAATATCGGATTTATGAAATATGACAATTTTTAACTCGTCAACTTGCTGAAAAATCATGGCATTGGCCTCTTTGAATTTTTTGGGTGAGAAGCAAATCCAGTCCCAAGTTCCTGTTACGACCTCACATACCCCAGATGTTTCAATATGAGTATTAAATCCTGCTTCCTTGAACGCTTCAGTTAAGGGCCCTAAATCATGCATTAAAGGTTCTCCACCCGTAATGACAACAATTCGCCCAGGGAATTGCAAGGCATCCTTCACTAAACTTCCAACTGTTTTTTTAGGGTGAGTATCTATTGGCCAAGAATCTTTTACATCACACCAATGACATCCCACATCGCAACCTCCTAACCGAATGAAATAGGCGGCATGTCCTTGATATTTACCTTCCCCTTGAATCGTATAAAAAGATTCCATGACGGGATATTCAAAAACATCTCTTTTTGCAACTGATTTTATATCTTTGGTATTGAATTCCATTTTAACTTTTAAATTCGTAGTAAAATTAAGAGTTGATTTGTAATTTAACTAATTAGAAATCGTTCTAGCGTTTAGAATCATTTTTTTAAATTGATTATTTCCCAACATGCACGGATTTCGTTTCTTTTCAATTCTCTTCTCTTGCCTACTTTTATGGGCTGGAATGAGTAGTTGCTGGTCCGCCAGATGCCCGAGGGAAACTTGCCGGGTGCGTGTTGAGCATAGGCATGGGGAGTCTTATTATAGACCTAGGGAGGCATTTTCATGGATGTGGACGCCCAGATACAAGCATGTAAGAACACCTAATTATGCTTTAATGGGTGCACCAGGTGCACAAAAGAAAAAGGTTTGGTATCGTTTCCTAAGTCGAAATCCTAAAATTACTACCCAAAAACCTCGAAAATAAATGCCAAGAATAATCGTTGGTTCTGGGGTTGTTAATCAAATCCCATTAGATTGGGAGGGTAACTTTGAGCGCATTTTAGACGTAATACAGAAAGCTCAAAATTTTCATATTTCAATCTTATGTTTACCTGAGCTATGTTTAACTGGATACGGATGTGAGGATCAGTTTTATTCATCTTTTACTGAGGAAAAAGCATGGTCATCTTTGGAAAATTTAATTCCCCATACTTCTGATATTACGGTTTTTGTGGGCCTGCCGATTCGCTTTGCAGGTAAGCTCTATAATGTTTCAGCCTGTATTTCCAATAAAAAATTAATTGCCTTAATTCCTAAGCAGCATTTAGCTAACGACGGAGTACATTATGAGGCCCGATGGTTTACCCCATGGCCAACTGCCCAAAGAGACTATATTGTCAAAGATGGTCTTAACATTCCTTTGGGTGATTATCGGGTCAACATAGGAAATGGAATTTTACTGGGAGTGGAAATATGCCAAGATGCCTGGGAGGGAGAAAATCGTCCGGCTATTTCGTTGGGCCAACGAGGGGTTTCGTTGATTTGCAATCCAACAGCCTCGCATTTTGCTTTTGGTAAATCACAAATTAGAAAAAGATTAGCCCTTGAAGGAGCTGAAATAATTAATGGTGTTTATTTGTTTGCCAATTTATTAGGCAATGAATCTGGCCGAGTGATTTTTGATGGAGATGCTTACATTATTCAGAAAGGCCAAATTATAGCTGAGTCCAATCGGTTTTCATTTGCCGACTCAAACTTAATTTATGCTGCGGTTGACCTACAGGCTTTTTCAACCCATGAAGACGATATTATTGAGTCTAAGACAGAGGTATCCGAAACGGATCAACTAGACTCAGAAAATTCAATAAACCCATGGGAAGATTCAACATACATTAAGGAAGAGGAATTTGCTCGGGCCATATCACTAGGTCTGTTTGATTACCTGCGAAAGTCTAAATCCTTCGGGTATGTGGTTTCTTTATCTGGGGGTGCAGACTCTTCGGCCATTAGTTCGCTATGTTATATGGCAATGCAGTTGGCAGAAAAAGAATTAGGATTTAATGGACTCAAGCAAAAATTAGCTTACGTACCGTGGATGAATTCGGTTTCAGATATGCGTGGATTACTATCAAAATTGTTGACAACGATCTATCAAGGAACGGTTAATTCGTCTACTGACACGCGTCAATCAGCAAAAGAATTAGCTGAATTTATAGGTTCGACTCACTTTGAAATTGATATTGATACGCTTGTGAAGGGCTATAGAACCTTAATAGAGGGCGCCATTGATCGTACCTTATCTTGGGAGACAGATGATATTACTTTACAAAACGTGCAGGCTCGAGTAAGAAGTCCAAGTGCATGGATGTTTGCCAATATTAATAATGCTTTACTTTTAGCTACTTCAAACCGTTCTGAGGCAAGTGTTGGATATGCGACGATGGATGGAGATACTTCGGGATCTATTTCACCTATTGCCGGTATTGATAAAACATTTTTGAGAAAATGGTTGATCTGGGCAGAAATGCATGGAACGGTTGATGGCCATAAAATGGCAGGTTTACACAGGGTCAACTCTCTTGAGCCGAGTGCTGAGCTTAGGCCATTAGGAAGTCATCAGGTGGATGAGGAGGATTTGATGCCATATCCTATTTTAAATGATTTGGAGCGTTTGGCTTTTTATGATCGAAAATCTCCTGAGGAATGCCAGGAACTTATTGTTGAAATGCATCAATCCAAGTTTCCGAAAGATAAATTAATTGAATTTACACATCGTTTTTACAGGCTTTGGGCAAGAAATCAATGGAAACGGGAGCGTTATGCACCAGGCTTTCATGTGGATGATTATAGTTTAGACCCTAAATCTTGGTTAAGATTTCCCATCTTATCAGCTGGATTAGAAAAAGATTTACCCGCTTAATTATGCTATTAGTTATTGATATTGGAAATACGGACATCGTATTTGGATTTTATGCCGAGAATACGTGGAAGGCAATTTTACGTACTCCCACGCACCAGCCATGGAGCCCATTGCGCTTACAAATGTGGTTAGTGAAGGAATTGAAAGAGAAGGGATTTGATTCCTATCAACCAGATTCCATCTTAATCAGTTCGGTCGTTCCATCGGTGTTACCTCAAATTCAGAAAGGTGTTGATTTTTGGTCGGGTAAAAAATCGATTTGCATGGGCACTGAATTGTATTCAAATTTACCCATTGAGGTCATTAGCCCAGATGAAATTGGTTCTGACCTAGTCGCTAATTCGGTATATGCGCATTTGAATTATAAAACGGATGTACTTATTGTAGATTTTGGTACCGCATTAACTTTTACATTGGTGGATGCACAGGGGAAAATGCAAGGTGTTTCCATTGCCCCAGGATTGAAAACAGCGGTGAAATCTTTGTTTTCCCAAACGGCCCAATTACCTGAAGTACCTCTTGAAATGCCAGAATCGGCCTTAGGGTTTGATACAGTTTCAGCGATTCAATCGGGGATATTATGGGGCTATGTGGGTTTAGTCAAGGAAATGATTTTTCAAATCAAAGCAGAGAAAGGTGCTCACATTAAAGTATTAGCCACGGGTGGCTTATCTTCTATTTTGACTCCTTTGGAATCTTCGTTTGACGAGGTAAACAAGTTGATCACCTTAGAAGGCTTACGTTTGATTGCACAATTATAATTGCATGGGCATGACTCCAAAATCACAAGGATATTATTTTCCTCCCGAATGGCATCCTCATAAGGCTACCTGGATTACCTTTCCGCATAATGACCATTCATGGCAAGCAGAAAAATTGCATGACATGTACCCTGAATATTTTCAGTTGATTAAAGCGATTTCGATAGGGGAAAAAGTGAATATCAATGTCCATAATCTCGCTTTGAAAGAGTTTATTGAGGGCCAATTACCTGTGTATGGGATAAATCCTGGTCAAATCAAATGCCATATCAGACCGACGAATGATGCATGGTGTCGAGATCATGGTCCTGCATTTTTAATCCATCCGCATACTGATTCTCGGATGATTGTAGATTGGGAATATAATGCTTGGGGTGGTAAATACCCGCCTTTTGATGATGACAATAAAATACCTGTTCAGATTGCTCAGTCGTTAGGTTTGGCTTTTTCCCAACCCAAAATTATCATGGAAGGCGGCTCCGTTGAGTTTAATGGAGCGGGAAGTTTATTGACGAGTAGGTCTTGTTTGCTGAATGCCAACAGAAACCCGCATTTAAACCAGGGTCAAATCGAAGAATACCTCATGGAGTATTATGGTGTGGACCAAGTGCTTTGGGTGAGTGATGGGATTGTAGGAGATGATACGGATGGGCATATTGACGATACGGTTCGGTTTGTAAATTCAGATACTGTCATCGCTATGGTGGAGCCTAAAAAATCCGATGAAAATCATGCGGTGTTAGCAAAAAATTTACACGAATTATCTCAAATGCGTTTAATATCAGGTAAGCAGCTTACTATTGTTGAATTACCTATGCCGGACCCAGTAATCATTGATGAATTTCGGGCGCCTGGTTCGTATGCCAATTTTTATATATCCAATGCGGGGGTTCTCGTTCCCACCTTTGATTGTCCTCAGGATGATATTGCTTTAAATCTCCTAACACAATTATTTACGGATAGACCCGTTATAGGCTTATCGGCCAAAAAAATTATTTGGGGACAAGGAAGTTTTCATTGTTTGACCCAACAAGAACCTCAGGGAAATTAATGCATAAATTCATATTAATCATGTTTGCTGTTTGCATGTTCGGTTGTCATTCAGGTAGACGTTTGTTCCCCAAAGCAAATGTAGCAAGCAAGAAAGTTCAGTATATAAGCAAGCAAGTTGATTTACAACTTAAGCCTTTAATCGCACACGATATACAAGAAAATTTAACGCAATTTGATGAGTTATTTGTCACCTATAGTCTCAGTGTGGTTGAAAAAGATTCAGTAGTTAAAGCAGCACAAGGAACTCATTACCTAGGGAAGATTAAAAAAGGGGCTAATTTGAGTTTGGATTCAATACCTGGTTTACGTTTGGATTTAAATGAAGGACAAAAATTAGGCATACAAATAGCTCTTTGGGAAATAGATGACTATTCAAAGAGTCAAAAATTTCTAAACAAAGTTGGCATGTACAGTAGCGCGCTGCAAATCCCTTTGACATTCATTGAGTGGAGTTCTGCAAGCAATCCATTGGGTTGGTTTTTGTGGGGTACGAGATTAAGTTCTATGGGATTAGATTTCTTAGCCACTTTGGATCGAGATGATTTATTAGGTATTTCTGAAGGGGTATGGACTTGGGATGATTTGTCTCTTCAAAATAGACCCAGAATTAAACGCATTCAATGGAAGGGCAAAGATTCAGCCATAAATTCCTTTCATTATGAATTTGGGTATGAAATAAAGGTCAAGGATATTATCAAATAGATCACTTTCTCAATGATTTTTCGTAATTTTATCGGCTTATCTAGGTCAATTAAGGCCAATGGATTTTGAATTTTATGCGTTTAAAAATACGGTTTTTAATTTTGTTGTTTTTCGGAGTGGGCTTGTTGTCTAATTTTTCTTGGGCTCAATCTGATTTTGTGCTACAAATTGGAAATAAGAAAATCAGTTCATCCCTTTTTGAGAAAGATTACAGAAGATTATTAGAGAGCGACAGCATCAAATCGGGGAATAAGCAAAAGTTTTTGTCGGATTACATTGATTATCAAATCAAGATATTAGCTGCTGAGGAAGCTAAAATACCTTCATCTCCTGGATTTCAAGATGAATATCAGAGTTTTAGGAAGGAATTAGCCAGTCCATACTTGATCGATAATGATCAATTGGAGACCTTGGTACGGGAAGCCTATCAGCGATCAAAATTTGAAAAGCAGGTTGCACAGATCCTCGTGAAATTACCCATCAATCCAAGTGCCGCGGATACTTTGTTGGCCTTTCAGAAAATGGACAACATTCGCAAAAAACTTGTCTCAGGGGAAGATTTTCAAGCATTAGCAACTAAGGTTTCTGAGGATGAAATGTCAGCGGCTAGAGGAGGATTGTTAGGATATGTTTCCATCCTTCAAACTAAATATCCGCTTGAAAATGCAATTTATTCCCTGGAGAAGGGTCAGTATTCGGGTATTATTCGAACTGAGACTGGATATCACATCATCAAAGTTTTAGATATTCGGCCTAATCAAGGCAAAATACGTTTAGCTCATATCTTAATTTCGGTTCCAGTCACGGCTCCTACAAATTTACAAGTGGAGGCGAAGAATAAGATCGATCAAGTTCAAAAGTATTTAGCAAAAGGGGAGGATACATTTGAAACAATTTGTAGAAACTTTTCAGAGGATCCTTATTCGAAAGGCAGAGGAGGCGAATTAAGGCGTTGGTATTCTTCGTCTGAATTATCAGAAGAATTACAAGATAAATTATTTGGTATCCAACGCTTGGGTGATTATACGGAACCTATAAGGACCAATTTAGGTTGGCAAATCTTTAAATTATTGGACAAAAAGCCCATATTGAGTTATGAGGAGATGGCTGAATATTTAAGGCAAAAAGTGTTGACTGATTCAGAACGTAGCGCCATCATAAAGGCTTCTTTCATGAAGCGTGTGCGTCAAGAAAATAAAGTTTTACTTAATGAGGCCAACAAAAAAGTGGCTATTGAGCGGTTTGCTCAGGACCGTGTTGGTGATGAGGCTTACTTGAATTTTCCATTATTTTCCATTGATCAAAAGTCTTTTACAATTAAGGAGTTTTATGCTTTTATCGTAGACCAACAAAGGAAAAAGATTAAGGCTTTGGGGTATTTGCCGACTATTTCCGAAGAGTTTTGGTTGGAACAGTTTATCGATTTGTTCACGCTTCAGGCGGAGGAACAACATTTGGAAGTAAAATACCCAGCCTTTAAGGATCAGATGAAAGAATTTTATGAGGGGAGCTTGTTTAGTAAAATCACGGAAAGGGAGATTTTTGAGCCTTCTTTAGATTCTGTTCGCCAACAAAAATATTTCATGTCCAATGAGTTGAAGTTTACATTACCCACTCGATTGGAAGCTAAACTAGTGAGTGCAGATAACCCAAAGACTCTTTCTGATGCTTTAGAGCTGCTAAAGTCAGCGCCCTATCCGATGAACAAGCGGTTTCCTGATCTTTTGTTTCAGTTCGGACAAAGTCAATTGACCGAAGCGTCTACTAAACTTTTACAAGAATTATTTATTTTAATGGCTAAGAATAGAGAGTATGTCATTGAAATTTCTGGACATCATGATTCCAGTGAATTGGATAGTTTGGCTCAAGGAAGAATTAATCGGGTTGCCTCGTATTTAAATAAAAAGGGAATTGCAAACACTCGGATTATTGAAAAATTAGAGGGAAATTTGAAGTCTGCTTCGAAAACGGACAAAACGAAAAATTCGCGTGTTTCTATAAAGTTTTATTCTCAATCGATGGAGGATGTGGTTAAACGGTTTAATGCGATTAAACCATTGAGTCTTATCGCTGAAGAAGGTTTTTTTAAACGTGGAGAAAATGCGATATTGGATAGTATTCCTTGGGAAGTAGGAAAAAAGAATTTTGAAAAGGCGGGCAGGTATTATTTTGTCGACGTAAAAAATATTGAAAAAGAGCGATTAAAGAGTTTTAGTGAAGCGAGAAGTTCAATCATTCGAAATTTACAGGCTGATTTAGAACAAAAGTGGTTATTAAATTTGAAACAAAGTTTTCCTATTATCCGACAAGAGGATGAGTTAACTAAAATAATGCAATAGAAATATGAGGATTAAGAATTTATTTTTAGGAGTAGTGGGTTGTTTGATTTCGATCACCAGTGTAGCTCAAGAAGCAAATACGGCTCAATTGTTGGATAAAATTATTGCTAAAGTGGATAATCATTATATCCTTAAATCAGAGATTGAGCAACAATTTCAGCAATATCAATCTAGTGGTCAGGCCAATACTCCAGATCGCTGCCAAATATTGGAAGGATTAGTGATCAACAAACTTATGTTGGCAAAAGCTGAAATCGACTCTGTGATTGTCGAAGATAAGCGTATTGATTTAGAATTGAGTTCTCGAATGGATCAAATGGAGCAGCAATATGGCACTGCTAAGAATATTGTGGAGGCTTTTGGTAAACCCATCGCTACCATGAAAGAGGAATTGAGGGCAAATTTGAAAGAGCAGATGACGGGCCGTAAAATGCAAGACAAAATAACGGATGATGTCAAAATAACTCCTAAGGAAGTGGCTGCATTTTTTGCTACGATTCCCACGGACTCATTGCCATATCTGCCTTCGGAAGTTGAAGTGGGTCATATCATTCGCCTAGCCCAGCCCAATAAGGATCAAAAAAATGAATTAATTTCTCGGTTATTAGATTATCGCCGTCGAATTGAAAAGGGGGAAAGCTTTGAAGAATTGGCTAAGTTATATTCGGAGGATTTGGGAAGTGGTAAACGAGGTGGAGATTTGGGTTTTTCTAAGCGTGGTCAGATGGTTGCTCCTTTTGAAGCGGCGGCCTTAAAATTAAAGCCAAATCAAATGTCAGAAGTGGTTGAAAGTGAGTTTGGTTTTCACATGATTCAGCTATTGGATGTCCGGGGTCAGGAGTATCATGCGAGACATATTTTGCTTAGACCGGATTATCAAAAATTAGATTTAACGGAGCCTACTAAATATTTAGATAGTATTCGCATTTTAATCCAACGCGATTCATTAAAGTTTGATGCGGCTGCTCGCGATCATTCTCAGGATAAAGGAACGCAAGATGCTGGAGGTTTAATCATGGATATGGGCAGTCGTTCTTACCGAATTCCTTTTGATGGAACGATGGAGCCAGGTTTGTATTTTTCGATTGATTCCATGAAAGTTGGGACTATTTCGACTCCTATTCCATACCGGACAGAAGATGGTCGAAGTGCTGTTCGTATTTTATATTTTAAGGCAAAGCATCCGCCTCATTTTGCTAATTTAAAAGAGGATTATCAGAAAATTTCTAATATAGCTTTGACTCGAAAGAAGAATGACGCGATTGAAAAATGGTTTTTAAAAGCAAAGGAAGACGTTTTTATTTACATTGATGATGAGTTTAAGAGTTGCAATACGCTTGGGACTGTTGGCGGATCATCGGGTGGAGCTTCTCAATAAGAATGATGAACGACGTTAAACTTGCCGAAACATTTTTTGAAGACATTCAGGCTTTAAAAGCGGCTATTCATCAAAGGATAGTGGGTCAGGATTTAACCATTGAATTAATGCTTAATGCATTATTCTGTCAAGGTCATTGTTTGTTGGTCGGAGTTCCCGGTTTAGCAAAGACTCGATTAGTTCACACCATTTCTTCATTGGTCGCTTTGGATTTTAAACGAATTCAGTTTACGCCCGATTTAATGCCCTCTGATATCATAGGTTCTGAAATTTTAGATGCTAATCGAAACTTTGTATTTAATCGCGGTCCTGTATTTACGAATTTAGTGTTGGCAGACGAGATTAATCGAACTCCACCCAAAACTCAATCTGCGCTTTTAGAGGCTATGCAAGAGGAAACGGTGTCTGTATCAGGGACAAGTTTTGAATTGCCTAAACCTTTTTTGGTGTTTGCTACTCAAAACCCGATTGAGCAGGAGGGAACTTATCCGCTACCGGAGGCCCAATTAGATCGTTTTTTATTCATGATTAAATTAGAATACCCTAGTTTTCAGGATGAAATTAATGTGGTTCGTATGACGGAACAAACGAGGGTAGATGATGACATTAAACCTTTATTGACGATTAGTTCTTTATTAGCTTATCAAGATTTGATTAGGCGTGTTCCTGTTTCAGATCATGTGGTTGAAGCGGCCGTTACTATGGTTCATAAAACGAGGCCAGATAATGATTTGGCAACAGAATCTACTAAAGAATTTATCACTTGGGGTGCTGGCCCGCGTGCTTCTCAGAATTTAATTTTGGCTTCAAAATGTAGGTCATTGATGCATGGTCGATATTCCCCTAATGTGGAAGATGTTCGAGCAGTGGCAGTTGCTGTGTTACAACATCGTATTATTTTATCTTATAAGGCAGAATCCAAAGGATATTCTGCTGCCGATATCATCGAAATGATGATTGACTAAATAGCTACCGGTGCTTTAATGCCTGGGTATGGGTCGTAATTCTCTAACGTAAAATCTTCATACACAAAATCGAGTAAGTCTTTCTTGTCGGGATTGATTCGCATGGTGGGTAATGGGCGAGGGCTACGGGTTAATTGTAGGTCAACTTGTTCCATGTGATTGCTGTACAAGTGTGTATCACCACCTGTCCAGACAAAGTCACCTAAAGCCAAATCACAAACTTGTGCTACCATCATGGTTAAAAGTGCATAACTGGCAATATTGAATGGTACACCTAAAAATACATCGGCCGACCTTTGGTATAGTTGGCATGATAATTTACCATCAGCCACATAAAATTGGAAAAATGCGTGACATGGCATTAGGGCCATTTTAGGTAAATCTGCCACATTCCAGGCACTTACGATAATTCTCCTGGAATCAGGATTTGTTTTTAAGGTATGAATAACGTCTTTTATTTGGTCAATCACTTGGCCATCAGCCCCTTCCCAAGAACGCCATTGTTTGCCATAAACAGGGCCTAAATCTCCCGTTGGACTGGCCCATTCATCCCAAATGCTGACATTATTTTCTTTTAAATAAGCCGTATTTGTTTCTCCTTTTAAAAACCAAAGCAATTCATAGATGATAGATTTCAAATGTGTTTTTTTTGTGGTGACCAATGGAAACCCATCGGCTAAATTGAAACGCATTTGGTATCCAAAAACACTGGTTGTACCTGTGCCTGTGCGATCCGATTTATACGTGCCTTTTTCTTTTATATGAGTAAGTAGATCTAAATAAGCTTGCATGTTAGGCTATAAATTGATTTGAGTTTAAAACTAAGGTATGTGTTATTTTGGCGCTGGGTTCTAGTTGGGCCGTTGCCGAGCAATATTTCTCCATCGATAATTGGATTGCTTTAAGGGCTTTATTTCCATCAATGGCTCCTTTTAGTTCAAATTGAATATTGATTTCATTAAATGGTGTTTTCTCGGTCCCTTCTATTTTTTCTCGGTTTCCTGAAATTCTAATTTGAAAATCTTCGATCGATTGGCGTTGCTTTTTTAGAATTAAAATCACGTCTATAGCGGTACATCCACCGATACCCATAAGTAGTAATTCCATCGGTCTAGCACCTGCATTATGTCCACCTATTCCCTCTGCGGCGTCTATATGGACTGGAACGGAAGAGGCACCCATTCCTTCGAAATGAAAATCATCGTCTATCCTCTTTAAAACTACTTCCATCTTATTTTAATAAATTTGATTTTAATTCTTGTTTCCACAAAACATCTCCCTTTACGTTACGTAAAGTAATAGTTAATGTGCGATCTTTTAATGGGCCTGATACACTGACTGTGGCAAATGCTCGCTCTTGCGTCATTGTTCCTGGAACTAATTGTTCGTTTAAATCCAATTTATGGGGCGTGGCTGTTCCGGCAGTTAATGGCGAAACGGTTAAATCATATAAGGGATATGTGCCCGGGCGTTCGAGTTTCCAAAAACTAGAGGTATGCCGATCGCCTGAAAGAAATACAACTCCGGGAATATTTCTATTTTGTATTTCTTTTAATAATTGATTCCTTTCTTGCTCATAATTAGACATATTTTCAAAGATTTTAGCCGGATTTATAATTTGTCCTCCGTTTACAACGATTTTGAAACTAGCTCTGCTGGTTGTTAATGCATCCAAAAGCCAATTTAATTGCTTTTGACCAAAGTAATCTTTTGCGGGATCCTTTAAATCGTTTGGCGCCTTAAACCAACGGTCATCCATTAAGAAAAACTCGGTATCTGACCACTGAAATTGGCCTGTGATCGCTTCTTGTGGGAATACATAATTTAAATTACCCCAATAAAGCTTAAACAATTCCAAGGCTGTATTTTTTAAAACAAAAGAGCGATCCGCATCATTGGGGCCATAATCATGATCATCCCAAATAGCATAATGATGCGTATTTGCCAAGAGTGCTTGGACTGATTTTTGTCCTCGAGTATGGTCATTTCGATGGATCATTCCTGTTTTTGTATTCCAATCGGGTTCTCGGTAATAAAAATTATCCCCTCCCCAAATCATAAAATCTGGCTTTTGTAGATATATCGATTGGTAAATTTCGTCTGCACCGCCATAAGGTCTACCGGGCCGATCATAATTTTCATCATTAATGTAATTGCAGGATCCAAAGGCAAAAGTAAAATTAGGTGGATCGGTTCGATATTGCCATAATGCTTGAGTTTGAAATTCAAGTGGATAATCAAAATTCATTTTTTTACCATCGATCCAGACCTCATAGGAATATTTTTTACCCATTTCCACTTGGTCAGTAGTGATTTTGGTAATAAAATTATCTTGCTTTTGAGTTTGAACAGGATCGGTTGATTTAATTGGACTATTCGATTTGTTGTCTTTTTGCCAATATTTTATTTCAACCTTGGATGACTTTTCAGTTTGAATCCAAATTAAGGTCTCCTTCATTTCGGAATACCCTAGCATGGGACCGCTTTTAATTTGACTAAAAACGCTTGAGCAAACCATGAAATAAAGAAATGTGTATAAGTATTTCATTTGATGATCATTTTAGGGCTATATTTGTCGCTAAATTTAATTTCAATGGCATATTATTCCATTCAAGGTATTCAGTTAAAGGACTTGGCCCAACAATTTGGAACGCCCCTGTATGTCTACGATGCAGACAAAATTAGGGAAAAAATTTCAGTTCTTCGTGGGTCATTGAAGGGTTTTCCTTTATCGATTAAATATGCGTGTAAAGCGAATACTAATATATCTATTTTGCGCATCATGCTGGAAAATGGAGTGGATTTAGATGTTGTTTCTCCCCAAGAATTAGAATTAGGTATCCTGGCTGGTTATGCTGGCAATCAAATAACTTTTACTCCAAGTGGAGTTGATTTTCCGGAGATTGAATTTGCCGTTGACAAAGGCGCCATTGTGAACTTAGACAACCTTTCAGTACTTGAAAAGTTTGGTCAAAAATATGGCTCAACTAAGCCCTGTTTAATTCGCATTAAGCCTCATGTTTTTGGTGGTGGAAATGAAAAAATCATGACGGCTCATCCTGAGTCTAAATTTGGTATTTCAATTCATCAAAAAGAGGAAATTTTAGCGATTGTCAACCAATATAAAATTCATGTGATTGGTTTGCACCAACATACGGGTTCGGATATCAAAGATGGCAAAACATTTCAAGAAGCCGCATCTGCACTTTTTGAATTTGCTTTTGACTTTAAGGAATTGGAAATTATTGATTTGGGGGGTGGTTTTAAAGTTCCCTATTCACCCGAAGATCCTGGGGTTGACATGCAGGAAGTGGGCCAATTAATGAGCCAATCGTTTCTTGAATTTAGTCGTCAATATGGACGTGAATTAAAGCTTTGGGTGGAACCAGGTAAGTTTTTAGTGAGTGAGGCTGGAACCTTTTTGGCACAAGCGACGGTGGTTAAAAATGATCCGATCAAGACTTTTTTAGGAATTAATACTGGACTTAACCATTTGATTAGACCCATGATGTATGGTTCTTATCATTATATTTTTAATGCTTCTAATGCAAATTCCGCAAGTCAAAAAGCTTACCGAGTGGTCGGAAATATTTGCGAAACCGATACCTTTTCATTTGATTTTAATGGAAAGCAAGATGAGCGAAATTTGAATGAGGTAAAAGAGGGTGACATTATTGCATTGGCTAATGCCGGTGCTTATGGCTTTACCATGGCATCTCACTATAATTCAAGGTTTTTGCCAGCTGAAGTACTCATTGATCAGGGCAAGGCCATTATCATTCGGAAGAGAGAGACGTTGGATGATTTGACTAGAAATCAGATCTATTAGGTAAAATAAGTAAGAGGTAATAAGTTATAAATTTAAGTAAGTGGTATTAGGTAAGAGGTAGTAGGTATTAGGTAATACATCAAACCAACCAACTAATACCTGATAAATAGTGCATCTTTACTCTCCTATTACCTCTTCCCTCTTACCTGATACCTCTTCTTTCTTACCTGATACCTATTCCCTCTTACCTCTTACCTAATACCTATTACCTATTTTATTACCTATTACTTAATAAAGCACCCAAGTATCCTTCGAACCTCCGCATTGAGAGGAATTCACCACCCAAAAACCC
>CANKVC010000025.1 GCA_947486835.1 Cytophagaceae bacterium
CGTTTGACGTCCCCACATGATGGATTTACCACCAACAATATTGGGCCTATACCAGTCAAATCTTTTTTCTTCTTTATATAAGGAATCAGAATCATTCATCCAATATTTTTCAGTCATCTCGTTATATGGATAATCACGAGATAATTTTGGATGGGAAGCCTTTTGCTCCTGGGTCAATAAACCATTGTATTTGAAATCCCAAGGATCTTTATAGCTAGGCTCATATCCTGTGATATGCTCCATTTGCTTTCCTCGGTCTAATACCAAAGTTCTCATGCCTTTTTCTGTTAATTCTTTGGCGGCATATCCCCCTGAAACTCCAGATCCTACGACAATGGCATCATAGGTAATTGTTTTTATAGCGTCTATATTTAAATTCATTGTTCAATTAGTTCAGGTCAAAATTATAAAGTCCACGTTTTTTGATTAGGCCCTAAAGGCATACATCCATCAAATTTACCGGGAATGGGAAGATACTCTAAGGCCTCAGTTGCGCCTATTTTACTAGTAAAATATCCTGTGGTGGCTAATTCTTTGATCATAAAAAAGAAAGGAATGCTACCTTTTTTTGCTTTTCTAGCCGCATCGCCTTCTAGCATGCAAGCCGTCAATACTTCTTTTTTCTGAATGTCATTTGCCTCGACAAAACCTTTACCTGTTTTAGTTTTACAATCCGCATCTAATTTGGTCAAGCCAGCATAAAATGTTTCTTGATCTGCTTTTGTATAACAGTCTTGAACCACATTAATGATGAATTTCTCCGCACCAGCCGCCTTAGCACCCGGTGTTTTAGTGGTAGGAATAATCACATCAGCAATGGAGGCGATCAAGGTGGTTTGATCCGCAGTAAAACTTACAAAGGTTCCATTATTGGTTTTTTGGCCCATAATTCCAGCCATGGCAGGAGCGGAAATCATGCCTCCCATTAATGCAGCGACGCGTTGAACCGCCTCTCTTCTATTTATATTCATAGGTAAATAAGTATTTTAATTCTTAAAGTTTTCAAATATAGGGAATTAAAATAAAAAAAGAATAGGCGTGTAAGGGCATTTTGCTAATTTTTTTTATCCCTACATTTGTTTTAAATTTCAAACATGTCGCGTATATCTTCAAAGGAACTTGTTGGCCAAATAATGACATCTCTGCTTCATCTATATACTGAAAATGAGGCGAAGGCAATCGCATATCGATGTTTGGATTTGGGTTGGGATTGCAGTGCCACCGATATTTTAATGGAAAAGCCAGTGGAAATATCGGTCGAGTGGGATGCGAAATTAGGCCGACTACATTCCGGGGAACCCCTTCAGTATGTCATGGGATTCGAGTTTTTTAGGGATCGTAAATTGATGGTCAGTCCTGCGACGTTAATCCCGAGGCCAGAGACAGAGGAGCTCGTCATAAAGATTTCCCCCTTGATTGAAAAACAGCATCGAGTACTCGATGTGGGTACCGGCTCGGGTTGTATTGCTGTGACTTTAAGTATTGAAACCGATGCATCCATTTTTGCTTGGGATGTTTCTGAAGGAGCATTAGATATTGCAAAAAATAATGCGAGACTTTTGGGCGCTCAAGTTAGCTTTCTGCATCAAGATGTATTTGAATGGGAGCAAACCACGGATACTTGGGATTTTATTGTTTCAAATCCCCCCTATGTGTTGGACCAAGAAAAAAACGAAATGAGTCCCAATGTACTCGATTTCGAACCTCATTTAGCTCTTTTTGTTCCAGATCTTGATCCGTTAAAATTTTATCAGACGCTGGGTGATTTTGCTTGGAGCCGTTTAAACCCGGGAGGCTGGTTGGCCGTTGAAATCAACCGAGCTTATGGACTTGAGACAGAAAAGCTGTTTAGGCAGATTGGATTTTCGACCACGGAATTGCATCAAGACTTTAATGGAAATGACCGTTTTGTGCTGGCTCAAAAATAGTTTTTCAACAATATTTATTTATTCTTCCTGAAAATTGAACTTTTATCCTGTAAAAAGTATTTTGGTACGAAAATGTAAAGGAGATTTTTATTTATTGTCTACCTTTGCCAAACAAAAAAACCATAAAAATTTTTTAAGATGAATAAGAAAATTTGGATTGCTTTAGCAGTAGTTGTTGCCTTAGTTTTCTGGGGTGTTGGTTCAAGAAACGGAATGGCGACTAGTGACCAGGAAGTAAAGGCTTCATGGGCGAATGTTCAAAGTGCTTACCAAAGACGTGCGGATTTAATTCCCAACTTGGTTAAAACAGTACAAGGTGTAGCAAATTTCGAAAAGTCTACGTTGACAGCTGTGATTCAAGCACGTGCAAGTGCAACGCAGATGAAGTTAGATGCAAAAGATTTGAGTCCTGAGAATATGCAAAAATATCAAGCAGCTCAATCTTCTTTAGGAGGTGCATTATCTCGATTAATGGTTGTAGCTGAAAATTATCCTCAATTAAAAGCGACTGAGAACTTTTCTGAATTACAATCACAATTAGAAGGAACTGAAAATAGAATTAAGGAGGAGCGCGATCGTTTCAATGAATCGGTAAAGAACTATAATTCTTTGATTGTTACTTTTCCAGGTAATTTAATTGCTTCCTTTTCTGGATTTGTAGAGAAGGGTTTTTTCCAAGCGGAAGCTGGGTCTGATAAAGCCCCTGAGGTGAATTTCGACGAGAAAAAGTAGGATGCATTTATCTGAAGACCAAGAAAAACAAATTTTGCAATCCATCAAGGAGGCCGAACTAAAGACCTCCGGGGAGGTGCGTGTACATATTGAAAGTCATTGTGAAGGGCACCCGGTCGAAAGAGCGAAGGTGCTCTTTTTTGAATTAGGTATGCACCAAACTGATTTGCAAAATGGTGTCCTCATCTATTTAGCTCATAAAGATCGTAAATTCTCGATTGTCGGTGATAAAGGAATTGACGCAAAAGTTCCTTCGGAATTTTGGGAAACCATCCGAGATGAAATGCGCCCTATACTGGCTAAAAATGAGTTTGGGCTAGCCCTTTCCCATGGTATTATGCGCGTCGGCGAAGTGCTTGCTGCGTTTTTTCCCTATCAAAAAGATGATCAGAATGAGCTGTCGAATGAAATATCTTTTGGAGCTTAGTCAAATGATGAAAAAAATCAAATTCTTATTTTTCTTAGTGTTTGCCGCAAATACCTTACTAGCTGCTGGCCAAGGAGATATACCTGCGAAGCCCAATGGCTATGTATTGGATGCCATTTCTGCATTAAAGCCTGAGGAGCGTAATTTACTTGAGCAAAAATTGCGGGGTTACGCCGACAGCACATCGACTCAGTTTGCGGTAGTATTGGTTCCATCGACCGGAGGCCGAGACGCCTATGATTATGCGATGGAAATAGGGAAAAGTTGGGGCATAGGCCAAAAAGGAAAGAATAATGGAGTGGTCATTTTAGTTTCCATGGATGATCGAAAGATTCGAATCGTCACAGGTCGAGGAATAGAGGATGTGTTGACGGATGCCATTTGTAAACGAATCATCAATCGGATAATCAAGCCATATTTAAAGCGGGGAGATTTTTATGGAGGTTTAGATATGGCAACCACTGAAATGATGCAGCGTGCCAGCGGTGAATTTAAGGCGGATGCATCTGAGGATCCCCAAGGAATTCCATTGTTTGCGATCATCATCATTGGTTTTGTTCTTATGACTTTAATTAATGCCTATCGAAATCGAAACAGAAATGGGGGATCAGGACCTGGTTCAAATGGGGGTGGAGGCATGTTTTTCCCACCTATATTTCTAGGAGGCGGAAATTATGGTGGTGGTTCTGGTGGATCTGGAGGAGGCGGTTTTGATTTTGGTGGATTTGGTGGGGGAGAATTTGGTGGGGGTGGTGCAGGTGGCGATTTATAAATAATCTGTATCTTTGTTGAAAATAAATATATTTTGAAAGATATCATCCAACAATCTCTTCGCGAATCACAAGATGTTTTAGCGCAATTTTTATCTGATCCAAGCAAATTGGATGCGATTGAAAAAGCGGCTGATTGTTTGGTGGATGCACTCCAACAAGGTAAAAAAATTCTTTCTTGTGGAAATGGGGGTAGCCATTGTGATGCGATGCATTTTGCGGAGGAGTTATCCGGTCGATATCGAGAAAACAGGCCTGCTTTAGCGGCTATGGCAATTTCTGATCCATCTCACATTACTTGCGTCAGCAACGATTTTGGTTATAACTATATTTATTCTCGTTTCATTGAAGGCTTAGGAAATCAGGGAGACGTGCTTGTTGGCATTTCCACTTCTGGCCAATCGGCTAACATCATTGAGGCAGTAAAAGCAGCACAAGAAAAGGGCATGAAGGTTGTTTTATTGACCGGAAAAGATGGAGGTGCTTTAGCTGGAATGGGTGCCATTGAAATCCGAGTAGATCATTTTGGTTTTGCGGATCGTATTCAGGAAATACATATTAAAGTAATTCATATTTTAATTCAATTGATTGAAGCAAAAATTTTCAATCGCTAATTAAGCATCATACTCCCCAGCATCCTCGCTTCCTCCCATGAGGGTATCCACCATGCGGTTAAAGATTGATTTAATTCCAGGAGGTTTTGTTCCACCGCCATTTCTAGTCGTACCTGAAACTTGATCTTCTTGTGTAGTAGGTACTTCTCCTTCTTCTACATCATTGAGTTGGTCAAAGTATACTTGCACTAATCCAATGGCCGTGGCAAAGGAAGGATCTTTTATCTCATCAGAAATATTTGAATTGCTTGAATCTGCTTTAGGAAGGCCTATGCGAGTGTCAATGTCGATTGCCCTTTGAAACAATTCATCTATGTCTGGCATTTGGGCCCCACCACCCACTAAGACAATTCCGCCTCTTAAGTTGGCCGGATCAGTCACCTTGGAAATTTCCGAAAGCACGATGGCTGCTAATTCTTTAATGCGCTCCTCAATGATAATGGCTAAATTTTTAACGGAAACAGGACTTGGTTTTCTCCCTGCAATTCCTGGAATCATGACGATTTCATTAATATCAATTTCTTTATGCAATGCTGAACCAAACCTAATTTTTAGTGCTTCGGCATGTTCAGGACTTATATCTAGGCCAATTTGGATATCTTCTGTAATGCGATCACCCCCCCAATTCAAAACGATTGCGTGGCTAAGTCTCTTTTTTAGGTAGATGCTTATTTCGGTTGTTCCGCTTCCTATGTCAACTAAAACAACCCCTTCTTGCTTTTCCTCAGAACTCAAAATGGTACTTGACGTGGCCAAAGGGCTAAAATATAAATTACCCCCTTTGATATGTTCTGACTCAGCGGCTCTTAATGCTTTTTTTAATAACTCAAATTTGTCCAAACTTGCCGTAACCACCATGAAATCTCCTTCGATTCGGTCGCCAATTTGGCCCACGGGTTCCATCGTTTCAGGTAAGGAACCTACTCTAAATCCGATGGGCAAACGATGAAGTACACAAGGGTTTTTTTCTGCGATGGCTTTTTTAGCCTCTTCGTTTAATTCTAGTATTTCCTTTTCTGTTACCGCATCATTGGGATTTTTTCTGAGTTTAGTCGACGTATGTAAAAATACATTGATGTGATTTCCAGACAGGTTTGATGAAAAGTAATAGTCTTTATTTTTCCCAGAGATAACCGTTTCTATTTGGCTGATTACATCTGAAATCGCTTGGGAAGTTTTATTTATGTTGACAATATTTCCATTTAGCAAGTAGCCTGAGGTATTTGATTTTCCTGTGGCAATGATATCTAGTTGACCATTGTTTTGTCTACCTGCAACGGCCCTAACGTGTGAACTTCCAATGTCAAGGCCAATAATTAAATTGTCGCGCATAAAATGTATACTATTAAAAATTTAGAAAGACTAGGAGATTTAAATTAAGATTTAAAAATAAGAAAATTGGCTAGTAATCACAAATTACCTGATTCTTATATTTTAAGTGAATCCAAGAATAGGTATTCCAGCCTTTATTTGGAATAATTTTTTTGTAAAATAAGGCCAACTTTTTAAATTTTGATTCAATGTTCATCGGAAGGCCAAAATCAATATACGTTTTTCCTAACGTAGGAACCATCACCACTCCTCCATCTGCCGCGATGACCAATTGGGCAATTTGTGCACGCCAAAAATCATCATTGTTGATAAATTCAAAAAGCGGTATCAGTGTCTTTCCTCTTTCATCCCTTAAATCTTTGCGCGAGTTTTGAAAAAATGGACCTGAAACGACTAATGTTCTAGGGGTAAAAAGGTCACTAGTGCCAATGAACTTCCCTTCCTTGGTTACATATTGATCTCGAATATTACTTTCTCCACTAGTAAACTTTAAAATTCGGGCTATGGGGCTAAACTCCTTGACCGAGACAATGATTTTCCCACTAAAATCATAATGTGCTTCACAAGATTTTACGAGTGGAATTCTTTTTACTTGTGACTCAATTTTTTTCAGCGATATTTCTGTCAAAGGCTTATCTAAGTAATAATCGGCCCCTTCATTGGTCACCATTAGATTAATGTCATTTTTGCCTAAAAGCGGTCTTTCATTTTCTGAATCTAATTTTACAACTAAGCCTGTGCATGTGATAGTTCTATAATTTATCTCAGCATAAATAATGGCCGCCACCCCCATGGTCAGTAAAATGACCATAGTGAGTACTTTTTTAAACGGTTGAAAATTTCTTTTTTGTAAAGGCTTCATGTTTAATGCTGCTGTAAGGCCAATTTTAAATCATTCAAAATCAAATCAATATCTCCAGCTCCCATGGTCACCAATAATTCAGGTTTTTCTGCCTGAACATGTTTGACGAATGCTTCCTTGCTAATGACCTGTTTGTTCGTACTTGGAATATAGGTTAATAATAGCTCAGAATTTATTCCTGGAATGGGCAATTCTCTTGCAGGATAAATATCCAACAAAAATATTTCATCTGCAAGGGCTAAGCTCTGACCAAAATCAGCTATAAAATCTCTTGTCCTTGAAAATAAGTGAGGCTGAAAAATCGCGGTTAATTTTTTTTCTGGGTACAATGCTTTTATCGACTTTAAGCATGCGCTTATTTCAGTAGGATGATGCGCATAGTCATCGATCATGACATGTTTTTCATTTTCCACATGGTATTCAAATCTGCGTTTTACACCCTTGAAGCTTGATATGCCTGCGTGGATCTCATCTGGATTTAGACCCACAAACATAGCTAATGCCGTAGCAGCAAGGGCATTTTCGATGTTATGGAATCCAGGGATTCTCATGGGGATATTTAAAATTTTTCCACCTGGATAGACCATATCAAAAATCATTCGGTGGTTTTCAATTCGGATATGGGTTGCTTGATAATCGCCAACATTAATTCCAAAAGTGGCATGGTTTCCATTTGATTTCAGGTCTAAGCCAACTTTTTGGATAAAAAATCCATCAGGTTGAATTTGATTCGTAAACAACTGAAAGGATTCAAGCACCTGTTCGGCCGCACCATAAATATCTAAATGGTCCGCATCGGTGGAAGTTACCACAGCTGCTTTTGGGTGCAAGGTTAAAAATGAGCGATCATATTCATCGGCTTCTACCACGCAAATCACATCGTTTGGGCCTTTATTGGGAATAAAATTCGTTCCGTAATTCTGAGTAATTCCACCTAAAAAGGCTGTTACATTCTTATTCGCCTGAATTAATAAATGAGCTAATAGTGAACTTGTTGTCGTTTTTCCATGCGTTCCAGCGACGGCTAACGTTGGGATTTGCTCGGTAATCCAACCTAAAATTTGGGATCTTTTCCACAAGTTAATTCCTTGGCCGATTAAATATAATTTTTCTTGATGTGTGGCTGGAATCGCAGGTGTAAATATGAATAGACATTTTTCTGGATCAGAAATGCATATTTCAGGAATCAATTCAATGGAATCCTCATAATGAATCTCCATCCCCTCATCACTTAATTGGCGTGTCAATGTGCTTTCGGTTTTGTCATAACCGGCCACTGGGATATCATTGTATAAAAACCAACGGGCCAACGCGGACATGCCAATACCCCCAATGCCTAAAAAATAGACTTGTTTCAATTCACTAAGGCGAATATTTATTTGCATTGTTCTGTAATTAATTCGACAATTTGTTGGGCTGCTTTGGGCCTACCCATACTGAAACTATTTTCTGCTAGCTTGGCCAATAAATCTTGGTCATCCAATGTTTTAATGGCGGTACTAATCAAGGTATCTTTTGCGTTTTTATCAG
Organism: Cytophagaceae bacterium; assembly: GCA_947486835.1. GTDB lineage: Bacteria > Bacteroidota > Bacteroidia > Cytophagales > Spirosomataceae > Aquirufa. Next base: position 8,196 of record CANKVC010000025.1, read on the forward strand.
GAATGAGTATGGCCGCATTTTCCATCACGAGGCTTTTTGCATTTTCGGTTTGATGATCTTCTGCCGCATTTGGGAACGGGACTAATAAACTAGGTTTTCCCGACAAGCAAATCTCGGATACCGAAAGGGCTCCTGCTCTCGAAATGACTAAATCAGCCATGGCATAGGCAAAGTCCATTTCATAAATAAAGGCAGAAACGAAGCAGCTTAATTGCGGGAATTTATTGACGGCATTTTTTGCGTCTGCTTCAAAATGAATTCCTGTTTGCCAAATGAGTTGAATTCCTGCTTTTTCAAATAAACTGAGTCCATCAAGGATGGCTAAATTAATACTTCTTGCCCCTTGGCTTCCGCCAATAATGAGGATGGTAGGAACTTGATTTTTGAGTTTGAAAAACGTAGTTGCTTTTTCCTTTTTGCCGCTGAGGTCAATCAAATCTTTGCGAACGGGATTTCCCGTGATTGTTATTTTTTCGCTTGGAAAAAATTTGGACATGCCCGGATAAGCGACGAATATATGCTTCGATTTTGACCCCAAAGCTTTATTGGTAATCCCCGCATATGAATTTTGCTCTTGAATATAAAAAGGAATACGGCTCAACCATGCGCCTATTAAAGTTGGCCCAGAAGCGTACCCACCCACGCCAATAACCACATCGGGCTTGAATGATTTTAAGATGGCAAAAGCCTGGTAGAGACTTTGAATTAGTTTGATGGGGAATAAAAAATTCTTCCAAAGGTGGGCCCGATTGATTCCAACGACAGGAAGACCTATGATATTAAAGCCCGCTTTAGGTACCTTTTCCATTTCCATTTTACCCTCAGCTCCCACAAATAGAATCTCAATTTGAGGGTCAATTTCTTTAAAAGCACTGGCAATGGCAATCGCTGGATAGATATGTCCACCCGTTCCTCCTCCTGAAATAATTACTTTTTTAATGCTCACTAAATAACGGGTTTTGGGTCACTAATTTTATTTTCTTTATCGCGGCTAATGGATAGGATAAGGCCAATGCTAAGCGCTGTAAATATTAAGGAGGTTCCTCCCGCAGATATCATGGGCATGGGTTGGCCCGTCACGGGACCAGCGCCCACGGCTACCAACATATTGATAAAAGCCTGCAAAACGATGGTACAAGTTAGGCCCGCAGACAATAATCCGCCTAAGGGCTTTTCGCTATATTTGATGGCGGAGGCCCCGCGCCACATAAACCAAATAAATAAAAGGGGGATGGCGAGGCCAAAAATCAGTCCATATTCTTCTAAAATAATCGCATAAATAAAATCTGATTCTGCCTGTGAGAGCAAATAACGAAATTGGCTGTTGCCGGGTCCTTTGGGAATGAGGGCTCCAGTGGCGATGGCGTACCAACTCCTTTTCAATTGATAAGTATCTCCTTTATCCTGAATTTTTTTAGTCTCTTTCGTTGACGTGGAGAGGGTCCTAGTAGCAAACGTTTTTATCCGCGCTTTTACGGTGGCTGCTCTTTGGCCTATTTCAAAGGTGACGACTATAATCGCTATACTGACGACTACCGTGATAATTCCAGTAATTTGTGCAAGGGGAACCCGCCCAAACATCATCAATACAATACTTGTTAAAAAAATCAGGGCACTTGTTGAGAAATTAGATAGCATGATCAGAAAACAGGTAATGCCAATTTCCGCCAAAATAATCAGAAATAGTGGAAAGTTGTATGAGCTTTGGTCCGATTGTCTGGTAGAAAATATCTTAGCTAAACTTGCTGTCAAGCATAATTTGGCCATATCGGAAGGCATGAAGGAAATGGGGCCTAGCTCTAGCCATCGGCTTGCACCCCCTTTACTTTCGCCAAATTTCAAGGCAATAAGAATCAAAATCCACGAAAAAATGAGGGCTATGTGTGCAATTCGAGTCACTTTGATATAGTTCTTTCTCGATACCCAAGCCATTAGATAGAAGGAAATTCCTAAAAGTACGAGCGATTTAATAATGCTAGCCATGGGCTCGAAGGGCCCACCCATACTCAATTTACCTTTGGCAGAAAATTGAATTAATAACCCAAATGTATTTAGCAAAATAACAATGAACCAAATTTGGTAATCCCCTGCTAGGCGATTTTTAATGTAATTGGTGATTCTAGTTTCCATGGGTCAATTGCTTAACAGTTTGCTTAAATTGATCTCCTCGATCTTCATAGTTTTTAAATAAATCAAAGCTAGCACAGGCGGGAGACAACAAGACAACATCTCCGTCAACTCCCCATTCTAAGCTTTTTTGAACAGCGATTTGCAAGTTATCGGTAGAAAATATAGCCTCACAAATTCCGCTAAAATGCGTCATTAATTTCTCATTATCCTTCCCTAAGCAGATTAGTGCTTTGACTTTGTCTTTAACTAGTTGGTCTAAAACCTCGTACTCATTTCCCTTGTCTACTCCTCCCATCATTAAAATGATGGGTTGGTTAAAGCTATTCAATGCATAATAGACGGCGTCCACATTAGTCGCTTTTGAGTCATTGACAAAATGAACGCCATTCGACAAACCACAGGGTTCCAGTCGGTGAGGCGCATTATGAAAGGTAGGGAGTAGTTCTTTGATTGTATCCAATGAAATACCCACGGATTGCGCAGCTAAAATAGCTGCGGACATATTGATTGCGTTGTGTGGACCTTGAATGGGTGCTGTTGCCAAATCGACTTCACCTGTTTTCAGGGTAATTTTGTCAGCACTTATAAAGGCGTCGCAATGATTATTTTTGGAACTGATTGTGCTAAAATGACTAGAAGGAATTCCTTTTTTGTTTGCTTGGATCACTTCGTCATCTTCCCAGAAAATGCATGTTTTTGCTAAATCTGCATTTTGGAAAATTCTAAATTTAGAGGCGATATAATTCTCAAATTTGTATTCATATCGATCCAAGTGATCAGGGGTGATGTTCAATAAAATAGCTACGTCTGGACTAAATGAAATACATCGATCTAATTGGAAACTTGAGATTTCCAATACATAATATTCATGATTATTTTCCAATACTTGTTTGGCAAAACTTTGGCCAATATTTCCAGCTAATCCTACCCGATACCCCGCTTCTTTTAAAAGATGATAGGTCAATAGGGTGGTGGTCGTCTTTCCATTCGATCCGGTAATGGCGATTATTTTAGCTGAGGTATATCGAACGGCAAATTCGATTTCAGAAATTAGAGGAATGTTTTTTTCTTTAATTTTTTTTACGACCTCATTTTTTTCTGGAATACCTGGACTAATGATGACTTCATTTGCGCTCAGAATTTCTTCAAGCGTGTGCTGTCCTTCTTCGAAGCGGATGTTGTGATCTGAAAGTGTTTTTTTGAATGCTTCTTTTAGTGTCCCTTGATCGGACAAAAACACGTCAAAACCTTTTGATTTAGCTAAAAGCGCAGCGCCTACACCACTTTCTCCCCCACCTAAAACAATTATTTTGGACATGTATGATTAATCGTAAATGATTAGAAACCTAATTTAATACAATTTATAAAATGTCTTTGACTAATGAAAACAGATCAGGCGACCATTGAAAAAAAATATGTGACAAAAAAAAGGCCGGTCGATTGACCAGCCTTTGATTATCATTTAAATAGGAATTTAAACTAATGAAATGCGTTTAAACATCGATATAGTTAAACCCTTTTGCTTATTTTCTAATAATTGACGTATTGTGATTGATGAATCCTTCACAAATTGTTGGTTTAAAAGTGTTTGCTCTCTGTAGAACTTTTCTAATTTACCAACGGCAATTTTTTCTAGCATGGCCTCAGGTTTCCCTTCTTGACGTGCTTGATCTTTACCGATTTCAATTTCTCTTTCAATTGTTTCAGCATCTACTCCATCTTTGTCTAGGGCAACAGGTTTCATGGCAGTGATTTGCATCGCAATATCTTTACCGATTTCAGAAACATCTACGCCTTGAACATTTTCAAAGGCTACTAAAACACCAATCTTATTATTTGAGTGGATGTAAGAAACTACTTTCTCTGCTGAAATATTTTCATAGGCAGCTAAGGTAATTTTTTCACCAATTCGACCTGTCAACTCGATGATGTGACCTTCTACAGAGCGACCATCAGCTAAAGGCTCAGCTAATAAATCATGCGCAGATGGAGCATGTGATGCTGCAGCTTTGTCAATGATTGATTTAGCTAAATTGTTGAAATCGGCTACTTTAGAAACCGGTTCTGTTTCACAAGCTAAGGCAATTAACTTACCATTTGAATGATCCGCTGAAAGCGCTACAAGCACCACACCTTCGTTGGTTGCATTGTCGGCACGCTTAGCAGCTACTTTTTGTCCGGCTTTACGTAGCACGTCGATCGCTGCTTCGAAATCTCCTTCGGCTTCCGTCAGGGCTTTCTTGCAATCCATCATTCCGGCGCCAGTCATTTGGCGTAATTTATTAACGTCTGCGGCTGTAATTGACATTGTTATGAATATTTATTCTTGTTCTGCTTCTTTTTCGTACTTAGCGGCTACCTTAGCTGCTTCTATTTCTGCTTCGTTGTCAACGGCACGTTTTGCCTCTTCTTCTTCAGCTACACGCGCATCATCTTTATCTTGCTTTCTTTCAGCTAAACCTTCTTCTATTGCTTTTCCAATAGCTGAGGTAATTACAGAGATTGATTTGTATGCATCATCATTGGCTGGAATAGGGTAGTCAACTAACTCAGGATTTGAGTTTGTATCGCACATCGCGAATACAGGAATACCTAATTTTTTAGCTTCTGAAACAGCGATATGCTCACGCTTCACATCTACAACAAATAATGCAGCTGGAAGGCGAGTTAACTCAGTGATACCACCTAATACACGCTTTAATTTCTCTTCTTCACGAGTCATCATTAAACGCTCACGCTTGGCAAGAGTTTTAACAATTACTTCGTCTTTTAACATTTTATCGATGCTTGACATCTTTTTGATCGACTTACGTACAGTCGCAAAGTTGGTCAACATCCCACCTAACCAACGATCTGTTACGTAAGGCATGTTTAATTTGCTTGCTTCCGCAGTAACCACTTCTTGGGCTTGCTTCTTTGTTGCAACAAACATGATTTTACGTCCAGAACGAACAATCGCACGCATTGCGGCAGAAGCTTCTTCTAGGTTAGTAATTGTCTTGTTAAGATCGATGATATGAATACCATTCTTCTCCATAAAGATGTATGGAGCCATTTTTGGATCCCACTTACGGGTCAAGTGACCGAAGTGAACACCTGCGTCAAGCAGGTCATTGTAGCTTAATTGTGCCATTTTTTGAGTTTAAATATGAATAAATAAAAAATGTGGAAAAGGCATCGGCAACACACAAGCCCTTTCCACGCAAAACGAATACTAACGTTTAGAGAATTGGAATCTCTTACGTGCTTTTCTACGTCCTGGTTTTTTACGTTCCACCATACGGGGATCACGTGTTAAAAAACCTTCTTTTTTCAAAGGGGAACGCAATTCAGAGTCTTGTGTTTGAAGAGCTCTTGAAATAGCTAAACGTAACGCTTCAGCTTGTCCTTTAATTCCACCACCATCAATTCTGGCTGTGACGTCAAAAGAACCTGCCGTATTTGTTAGCGCGAATGGCTGATTAACCACAATCTGAAGAATTTCAGAAGGGAAATAATGAGCCAATGTACGACCATTGATTTTAATTTGGCCTTGACCAGGAGTCATCGAAATACGAGCTATCGCCGTCTTTCTTCTACCAATTTTATTTAATGTTTCTGCCATTTGATTGAGGATTGATCCTAATTTGGATCATATTGTCCGTTAAAACTTTATTTCTTTAGGTTGTTGAGCCGCATGTGGATGAGATGGTCCCGCATATACAAATAGGTTGTGGAATAATTCACGACCTAAACGATTTTTTGGTAACATACCTTTCACTGCTGCTTCGACTACACCTCTTGGATTTTTGACCAAAACTTCACGTGGCGTAGAAAAACGTTGACCCCCAGGATAACCCGTATGACGGATGTAAACCTTGTCGGTCATTTTCTTACCAGTCAAACGAACCTTGTCCGCATTGATAACAATCACTTGATCGCCACAATCTACGTGTGGGGTGAATGAAGGCTTGTGCTTACCACGAATTATTTTCGCAATTTCAGAACACAAACGTCCTAATATTTGGTTTTCAGCATCTACCACTACCCAGGCTTTCTCTACAGTAGCCTTGTTCGCGGAGATTGTTTTGTAACTTAAAGTATCCACTTATATTATTATTTAACTGTTTGAATCAATTCCAACTAGACAACGGAATATGTCTAAAGATTTGATTATGACCTATTTTACAACTAAACGGGCATTCAATCGAAAAAATGGGAGTGCAAATTTAGAAAATCAAAATGTGATATGCAAATGCTTTTGAAATGTTTTAATAAAAAAGATGGCCTATGCTGGTAAAAAAATAAAGGAGGCCAGCGCCTCCTTTAAAATTCTTTTTTCAAAATCATGGGATTTACAATCCCGTCATATCAAAAGTATCCATAAAAGCCGTGGTAAATTTACCGGATTTGAATCCAGGATCATCCATCAATCTAATATGAAAGGGTATCGTTGTTTTAATTCCTTCAATCACAAATTCCTGCAAGGCTCTTTTCATGCGAAGCAAGACTTCTTCTCTGCTTTGGCCACTGACAATCACTTTTGCAATCATCGAGTCATAATTAGGAGGAATGGTATAGCCTGAATATACGTGTGAATCGATTCTAACTCCATGTCCACCCGGCAAATGCAAATTGGTAATTTTACCTGGCGAAGGCCTAAATCCATTGCCTGGATCTTCAGCATTTATTCTACATTCAAGGGCAAATAATTTCGGGAAATAATTTTGACCCGAGATTGCGATGCCAGCAGCTACTTTGATTTGTTCTTTAATAAGGTCAAAATCAGTCACTTCCTCCGTAATCGGGTGCTCCACTTGAATTCGCGTATTCATTTCCATGAAATAGAAATCTCCATTTTTATCCACTAAAAATTCGATGGTTCCTGCGCCTTCATAGCCGATCGCGGTGGCACCGGCAATAGCCGCATCCCCCATTTTTTTACGAAGTTCGTCTGTCAATGCAGGCGATGGAGTTTCCTCACATAACTTTTGATGGCGTCTTTGAATGGAACAATCGCGTTCTGAGAGGTGGCAAACTTTGCCAAATTTATCGCCAACCACTTGGATTTCGATATGTCTGGGTTCCTCGACAAACTTTTCCATGTACATTCCATCATTACCAAAAGAAGCGGCAGCCTCCATTTTTGCATCATCCCATAACTTTCGGAATTCAGATTCTTCCCGAATGATACGCATCCCACGTCCTCCACCTCCAGCAGTTGCCTTGATGATGACAGGGTAAACAATGGTTTTGGCTAATTCTATGGCTTCCTCTACGGTATCTAACAAACCATCAGAACCAGGAATCACGGGAACTCCTGCTTTTTTCATGGTATCTTTGGCCGTTGCCTTGTCTCCCATGGAGTTGATCATTTCGGCTGAAGCGCATATGAATTTAATTCCATGTTCATACCAAATTCTTGAAACCTCGGCATTTTCAGATAAAAAACCATATCCTGGGTGAATCGCATCTGCTCCTGTAACTTCGGCTGCAGAAATGATGGCGGGAATACTCAAATAAGATTGTCGGCTAGGAGGTGGGCCAATACATACGGCCTCATCTGCAAAACGAACATGTAAACTGTCTCGATCTGCCGTTGAAAAAACGGCCACCGTTTGGATACCCATTTCCCGACAAGTCCGAATGATCCGAAGGGCAATTTCCCCACGATTCGCAATTAATATTTTCTTAAACATAAATTATGCTATTTCTACCAAGAATAAAGGTTGGTCGAACTCAACCGGTGTGGCATTTTCAACCAAAATTTTAACAATCTTACCTGAAACCTCTGAATCAATTTCATTGAAAAGTTTCATGGCTTCGATCATGCAAACCGTTTTGCCTGGTTCAATCATGGATCCGACCTCAATAAAGTTTTCTTTATCAGGGCCTGCCGAACGGTAAAATGTGCCTATCATAGGTGATTTGACCGTATATAAATGATCTGTCATGGAGATGCTTGGTGCCCTAGGGGCTTGTGCTTCCTCGGTATATGCGATAGGAGTAGGAGCTGGTGCTGCTGCCATTTGTACAACAGGCGCGGCTGAACTATGTTTTTTTACGGAAACTTTTAATCCTTCCGTTTCTATACTCACCTCTGCTAAGGGTGATTTAGCGATATAATCTAAAAGTCTTTGTATTTCTTTAGTATCCATTTTTAAATTATTTTACTCGTGTAAAGGTAGATAAAATTATTTTACACGCTCTGCATAAGCGTAGGTTCTTGTATCAACTTTAATGATTTCGTCTTGTTCGATGAAAATGGGGACCGTGATGGTGGCTCCAGTCTCAACGGTAGCCGGTTTTTTGGGTGAATTTGCCGTATCTCCACGAACACCGGGTTCCGTGTAAGTAACTTTTAATTCAACAAAAGGAGGTAATTCACATGAGATCGCTTGTTCGTTTTCCGTGTTGATTAAAATCTCAACCTCCTGGCCCTCTTTCATCAAATCCGCCATGACCACTAAATTAGAGTTCAATAAAATTTGCTCAAAAGATTCATTGTCCATGAAGTTGAATCCAAATTCATCTTTATAAATAAATTGAAATTTTCTCCGCTCTACACGAACGGGGTAAATGGCCACACCTGAATTAAAAGTGTTGTCAATTACTTTCCCCGTATTTAACGAACGTAATTTTGTCCGAACAAATGCTGGACCTTTTCCCGGTTTTACGTGCAAAAACTCAATGATTGAAAATAAATCATCATTAAATTTAATCACCATTCCGTTTTTAATATCTGCTGTAGTTGCCATGCTTGTTTATTTTTTTGGATCATAGGCCCATTTCACATAAGCGGATGCCCAAGTAAATCCTCCCCCAAATGCTGCTAAAATTAAATTATCTCCTTTTTTTAATTGATTTTCATAATCCCTAAGACACAAAGGTATGGTGGCCGCGGTGGTATTTCCATATTTTTGAATATTCAACATCACCTTTTCTTCTCCAATATTCATTCTGTTTGCGGTAGCGTCAATAATTCTTTTATTGGCCTGATGAGGAACTAAAAACCGAACATCCTCTCCGGTCAATTGATTTCTTTCCATGATTTCGGCTGAAATATCTGCCATGCGGGTAACCGCAAATTTGAAGACCGACTGACCTTCTTGGCGTATATAGTGTAATTTTTGATCAATCGTTTCATGCGTGGGTGGATAGGCGCTGCCGCCTCCTTTTTGCATCAAACTTTCACATCCCTCGCCATCTGATTTTAAAATAAAATCTTGAACACCTAAACCATCATCACTTGGTTCTAATAAAACCGCTCCGGCTCCATCGCCAAATAAAATACAAGTGGTCCTATCTGTATAGTCTACGATGGCGGACATTTTATCGGCACCTACTACAATTATTTTTTTATAACGACCAGATTCAATAAATACGGTTCCAGTAGCTAAGGCATTTAAAAAGCCTGAACAAGCCGCAGCT
>CANKVC010000026.1 GCA_947486835.1 Cytophagaceae bacterium
TGGAGCAAGTTATTGGTATTCCATGGTGGCTATTTCTCCTTTTGAAGATACTTCATTGGAACTGTTAGGGCTTAAGGAAAATTCATTGCAAGGGGATTCCGAAATCAAGTCGATCATGGAGCTTTTAGGTGTAAAAAGCACATTTACAGGTCGTGGGTATCGATTAACGAAATGTCCCTCAAAGGAGTCGGCTGCCTGGGACTTTACTGATTGTCCAGACTTAGCCCAAACAATTTGCGTAGTCGCAGCAGCTAAAAACATCACGTTTACCTTGACCGGAATTGAGTCTTTAAAAGTTAAGGAAACGGATCGAGTATTAGCTTTACAGAATGAGTTGGCTAAATTAGGGAGCCAATTAGTGGAACTTGAAAAAAATCATTTATACCAATTGTCGGGTGATTTTACGGGCCGAGATACCTGTCCTGAAATTGAAACCTACGATGATCACCGAATGGCGATGGCCTTTGCGCCCGTTGGGCTTTTGTGTGAATTAATTATTCATGAACCTGGAGTGGTCGCTAAATCGTATCCTAGTTTTTGGGATCATTTAAACAAAATTTTGAAGTCGGCATAAATTATCCAAAGGTCATAAGTGCAAGCAATTTTGAAATTTCGAATACATAAAAATAAATATGATGAAAAGAATCCTTTTAATGTTGATCTTAAGTCCATTGCTGGCTTTTTCACAGAAAACCATCATTCACTGCGGGAAATTAATTGACGTTAAGTCTTTGCAAGTATTGACGAATATGTCCATCATTGTCGAAGGTAAAAAAGTCAGTGCCGTGGTGCCAGGATATCAGGATGGGGCCAAAGGGGACCAAGTAATTAATTTGAAAAATAAAACGGTTATGCCGGGTTTGATCGACATGCACGTCCATTTAGAAAGTGAAACAAATCCAAGTGCCTATTTAGATCGGTTTACTAAAAATCCGGGGGACATCGCGTACCAAGCATTAGTCAATGCAAAGAAGAATTTAATGGCTGGATTCACAACCGTTCGAGATTTAGGAGGTACCCATGTGGTGATCAGTTTACGTAATGCGATCAATAAGGGGTTGGTGGAAGGTCCTCGAATTTTTACGGCCGGAGTTACGATCGGTACCACGGGAGGTCATGCGGATGATACGAATGGAATTAATGAAACATTTAAAAAGGATTTAGGTCCAGAAGATGGGGTAGTGAATGGGGTCGACGATGCAGCTAAGGCGGTTCGTCAACGATATAAAGAAGGTTCTGATTTAATTAAAATTACGGCGACGGGTGGAGTTTTAAGTTATGCTAAGGATGGGATGGGTGCCCAGTTCACCGAAGAGGAAGTTCGCGCCATTGTTAAAACGGCTAAGGATTATGGATTTAAAGTTGCGGCACACGCACATGGAGCTGAGGGGATGAAAAGAGCTGTTTTGGGTGGGGTTAATTCGATCGAACATGGAACGTTTATGACGGCTGAGGTGATGAATTTGATGAAAGAAAGAGGAACGTATTTTGTGCCTACGGTCATTGCGGGCCGATCAGTAGCTGATTCAGCTTTAATACCCAATTATTATCCAGAAATGGTTAAAAAGAAAGCATTGGAAATAGGACCTATTATCCAGTCTACTTTTGGTAAAGCCTATAAAGCAGGGGTGAAAATAGCTTTTGGAACGGATGCAGGGGTGTTTGGTCATGGAAAAAATGCACGTGAATTTGAGTTGATGCACGAAGCTGGTATGCCAGTTTTGGAAGCGATTCAAAGTGCTACATTAAACGCTGCGGATTTATTAGGCCAATCTCAAAATTTGGGTTCGATCGAAGTAGGTAAGTCAGCGGATATTATTGCCGTGGAAGGCAATCCTGTAGAAACAATTCAGTCGATGAGCAAAGTTAAGTTTGTCATGCGTGACGGAATCGTGATTAAAAACGTAAATTAATTCAGTGCGGGAATTCGATTTTTTAGGTATTCAAAAGAGCCTAAGAAAATGGCTGAAAATATGAATTGACTTGCTAACGTGTTTTTCAGAAAAGGTATTCCAGCAGCATAACAAGTTAATAGGCCTTGAAGGGATTTGGCATATGTGATATCGCTATAAAGCCAAACTGCGAAATTGGACAATAGAAAAAAGCCGATACCCGAAACTAAATTCGTACTAATAAAATTCAAGGCTGTGATTTTTTGTTGGTTAAGTCTACTTCCTAATAAGGTGATAAGCGCAAAAATACCCATGTGAACTCCATCAAATCCGAAAGAAAAGCTAGGGTAGTATTCTGTGTATAATAAATTGTTTAAGAGTAAATTGGATAGCCAAACAGCTAATATAGTCCAGGAAATGGCTTGAATTTTTTGATTAAAATAGATTCCTGCAAACAATGCCATTGAGGCAATAGGTGAGAAATTAACCCAGTTGGTTCCTCCTAAAATAAATAATCTGCTGGCTACTGCTAAGGCTAAAAATCCGATAAGTACGAGAGTTCTTTTTGTCATTTAATGTTAACGTAAAAGTCAAATATATTTTTTAGAAGACTAAATAATTTCCAAAGGTAAAACAAAAGCAGTAATTTTACCCATTCTAATTCAAATTATGTCTGAAGCATTGCCAAAAATAGGTTTATTGGGAGGTGGCCAGCTAGGTCGCATGCTTTTACAGGCGGCGATTGATTTGGATTTTGAAATTTCATGTTTAGATCCTGACGCGGAGGCCCCATGTCATCTGATGGCCAAAAATTTTGTCCAGGGTTCCTTTCAAGATTTTGATACGGTGTATTCGTTTGGCCAATCGCATGATGTGATTAGTATCGAAATTGAACATGTAAATGTGGATGCTTTGGAGCGCTTGGAAAATGAGGGGAAATTAGTGTATCCCCAACCGCATATTTTGAAAATGATTCAAGATAAGCGTTTGCAAAAGCAATTTTTTAAGGAGCACGGTTTTCCGACAGCCGATTTCGTCTTGATTGATTCTGCCAAAGAAATTCAAAATCACATTTCATTTTTACCTGCTTTTCATAAATTGGGTAAAGGAGGATATGATGGCCGCGGGGTACAGTTGATACAGAATGAGTCCGACATTTCTTTAGGTTTTAACGAACCAGGACTTTTAGAAAAAGCGGTTCATTTTTCAAAAGAGTTAGCCGTGATTGTCGCTCGAAATGCAAAGGGTGAAATCGCTGCATTCCCGGCGGTAGAAATGGTGTTTCATCCAGTGCACAACCTCGTTGAATTCCTTGTTTCACCGGCGGATATATCCGAGGAAATTGAAAAAAAGGCATCAAAAATTGCCATCGATTTAATTGCTCAATTAGGGATGGTGGGTATATTGGCGGTTGAAATGTTTTTAACGTCCGATGGGGAAATTTTAATTAATGAAATAGCACCTAGGCCTCATAATTCTGGCCATCATACTATTCGGGCTAATGAAACTTCACAATATGAGCAGCATTTACGTGCGATTTCTGGACTTAGTTTGGGAAAAACAACTTCGAAATGCTTTTCAGGCATGTTGAATTTATTAGGTGAAGATGGATATACGGGACCGGTTAAATATGAAGGATTGCAAGAGATTTTGTCAATTCCTGGGGTTCATCCTTTTTTATATGGAAAGAAAATAACGAAGCCATTTAGGAAGATGGGACATGTAACTATCTTGGGAGATTCAAGATTGGAAATTGAGGAAAAGGCAGAGAAAGTTAGAAATTTGATTCGTGTAATAAGTTAAATATTAAATAATATGGTAGGAATTATCATGGGTAGCAGTTCGGATTTGCCAGTGATGCAAGACGCGATAGATGTTTGTAAGGAGTTTGGTATCCCATTTGAAGTGGATATTGTCTCCGCTCACCGGACCCCAGTTAAAATGTTGACTTATGCACAGGATGCAAGATCGCGAGGAATCCAAGTGATTATTGCCGGTGCTGGTGGCGCGGCTCATTTGCCTGGGATGATTGCTTCTGCGACCATTTTACCGGTGATAGGTGTTCCCGTAAAGTCGTCTAATTCGATCGATGGATGGGATTCAATTTTATCTATTCTGCAAATGCCTAATGGAGTGCCTGTCGCTACGGTAGCGCTTAATGCGTCTAAGAATGCTGGAATTTTAGCCGTTCAAATACTAGCCATTTCAAACGAATCCTTATCTGAAAAGCTTGATTTGTATAAAAAAGATTTGGTGGAAAAAGTAGCGGTGATGAGTCAAAAAACACAAGATAATTTATAAATGAAAATTCCTTTTTTAAAAGAAAGTTCTAGTTCAAATTTGCCATTAATTACACTTTTTGTGTTATTAATTACGCTTGCGGGTTTAGTTTTTGTTGGGTATGAGCATTTTTTAGGCCCTGAAAATAAGGAGATGGCAAAGGCTGAAAAATTAGTCTTAGCGGAGGATGAGGAATTAATGGAGCCACCTGTGTCGATTATCACAGATTCTACGTCAACGGTTTCTTCCGTCGATAGTTCTCTAGGAAAGGATTCTGTTCAAAAAGCGGAATTAGCTTTGGAAGCACAAAAACAAGAAGCTGAGGCGCAGAAAATTCCGGAGGAAAAAGTCGTAGAGCCGAGTGGGAAAGCCTATTCGTATGCGGCGGAGAAAGGTGAATCTTTGAATGGGGTGGCTAAGCGATTTGGACTTACGGTAGACCAATTAAAATCAATGAATCCTAGTATTTCAGATGGTTTTAAGGGCGGTGCTAAAGTGAATGTGAAGATAAAAGCGATTCATACGGTTGGCCCAGGGGATGTATTAAGAGTCGTGGCAGAAAAATACAAAGTGTCTAAAAAATCCATCATGGATGCTAATCATAAGTCGGAGGATGTGACCTTACGTGGGGAGCAATTGGTTATTCCTGTCAAATAATGCAGGTTAAAATCGGCGTATTTTTGATTTTAATTTTTTTTGGTTTTGCTGTTTTTGGAGTTCAAGAAACGGATTCATTGCAATTGAATTGCGAGAAAAAGCCTATTAAATCGCTTAATTTCGAAGATTTGCAATGGATGTTTCGTGAACGAGTTCGAGTGGAAAGTCAAGATCAAATCCCGACACATTTAGACTTTTTCATTCAGGATGTTTCTGGCATTAAATCCCAAAATTATTCTTTTGACACTACTTTAATAAACAAGGAAAATTTATTTGCTTTAAGCAATATGACGGACGATCCTTTGTTGGTCTGGGGAAAGACCTTGTCACAGGAAATAGAGAATTTTAAGGTATTAAAGGATTCCCTTGCTAAAGTTTTCAACCCTAGGGGATATCGATTGAAGTTTCTTCAAAGTGAAAGAGGATTAGCTAGGCAAATGGAATTATTAAATCGGGGTCGTTCTATGACCGCACTTTCATTACATAATTTTAATTTAGCGGTGGATGTAGGAATATATCGGCGTGGACGTTATTTGCGTCGAAGTAATTTATATGAACGTTTGGGTAGTATGGCAAAAGATTTGGGGGCATTTTGGGGAGGTGATTTCGTGGGTTTCCCGGATGTCGGCCATATTCAAGCATTTTCTAACGGGGCTAATTTAGTGCAAAAATTTCCTGGATTAACTTTTGAGTATGTTCGTTTTAAAGAAATTTATGAGGATAATTATGCGAGTGCTTTGGCCCGTGGACGTGTCGATTTGGTTGAGGATACACGCCAATTAATCGTAGAATTAAATAAAAATAGGGCTCAAAAAGTTTGTGCTTGTAAGCAGGCTATTCCAATTCCTAATGAATTGTCTGCTGAATGGTTTGAGCAGTTTAAGGGCATGTCGACGGGCTATGTATTTGCAAACCAACAAGCTGGATGGGTATATATTAAAAATGGGGACTCTGGGTATTTTTATCCTTTGGGTGTTTATTCGTTTGCGGCTAAAAATTAAAGGAATATCCGCGGAGAAAATCTTCGATTTTCATTTTCTTTTTGCCTTCCATTTGCCATTCTAGGATTTCGATATATCCATCGGCGCAACCTACTCGGAGATATGTTTTTTGGTCGGTATCCCAAACGCCAATGCCTAAGGAAGGGATGGTTTCGGCATGAGGGCTTATGGAGCTGATTTTACAGTTTTTTCCTTGGAAAAGCGTATGTGCTCCAGGAAATGGATTCATGCCCCGAATCAGATTGTATATTTCTTCGGCATTTTTTGACCAGTGGACCAAGCCGGTTTCTCTAGTGAGTTTTGGGGCAATTTTCAAATCAAGACTTTCTTTTTGCGCTTGGGGTTTAATCTGTTGGTCTACAATCGCTTGCGTTGTTTTTACCACTAAATTTGCGCCCTTTGTCATCAGTCTTTCGTATAAATCTCCCGTGGTATCTTTTGGATGAATGACCTCTGTCTCTTGAAATAATAGGTCGCCGGTATCTATTTCATGTTGAAGAAAAAAGGTAGTCACTCCTGTTTCTTTTTCACCGTTTATAATGGCCCAATGGATGGGAGCAGCCCCACGATATTGTGGCAGAAGCGATGCGTGTAGGTTAAAAGTACCCAAAGGAGGCATATTCCACACTTGTTCGGGGAGCATTCTAAAGGCCACAATGATTTGTAAATCGGCGTGTAAGTTTTTTAGGGTATCTATGAATTCAGGATCCTTCAGTTTCAAGGGTTGCAAAATGGGCAAACCTATTTTTTCAGCGTAGATTTTAACGGGTGATGCTTGAATTTGTTGGCCTCTTCCAGCTGGTTTATCGGGCGCTGTGACAACGGCCACCACATCAAATTTTGATTGAACTAATGCATCGAGGCTTGCTACTGCGAAATCTGGAGTCCCAAAAAATATGATGCGCATATTTTAAAAATTAAAAATGAAAGAGGCGGAATTTGTCATTGAATAAAATGTTTTGGGATAATATCGCTTTTTAATTACCTTTGTCGGGTAAAAAATAAGATTACGTGTTGATAAATAAACATTTATTCTAGTTCGGCATCTGAGACAAAACTACAAATAAATTATGTAGAACGGTCGGAAGCCGTTCTATTTTGTTTTTTAGGAATCTAAATAAATTAGTAAGATGGCACAGTTTCAATATTATACAGCTGAGGCGGTAGAAAAGTTAAAGACTGAATTGCATTCTTTGAAATTTCAAGGACGTCAAGATATGGCAAAGCAAATTGCCGAAGCTCGAGACAAAGGAGATTTGAGTGAGAATGCTGAATATGATGCGGCAAAAGATGCGCAGGGTTTGTTGGAATTAAAAATTTCAAAACTAGAGCAGGTCGTGGCCAATGCACGTGTATTAGATGAATCTACAATTGATATTTCTAAAGTATCCATTTACTCGATTGTTCAGATCAAAAACACAAAAAATGGGATGATTGTTACTTATACGATTGTTTCTGAAGAGGAAGCGGATTTAAAAACGGGTAAAATTTCTGCATCTTCACCATTTGGTAAAGGCTTGCTTGGAAAGCAAGTGGGTGATTTAGCTCAGATTACAGCTCCCGCAGGAACCTTGGAATTCGAAATTATGTCGATCTCAAGATAAAAATCTTGACTCATTGAATTTTATAATCCCAACCTAATTCGTTGGGATTTTTTGTATTTTAGCTTTTATGAATATTAGTTTTGGGCAGCCACTATTTTTATGGGGACTATTGAGCATTGGGGTTCCCATCTGGCTCCATTTTATTAATAAGAAGAGTACATCTACGTTATTTTTCTCTGACATTCGAGTATTAAAAGGGACTCCTACCCAAGGAAAGGGGATTCGCATCCTTCATGATTTAGTTCTGTTATTGTTCCGAATTTTAGCGTTAGCCGCACTGATATTAGCCTTTTCTCAGCCTAAAATTGTAGGGTTTCGGAAAGGTAATTCTTCGTCAACTTATTTGTTTGTGGATAACCATGTGGGACTCTTGGAGGGGAATCGGACTAAGTTTAATGCATTGGTGTCTGAATTACCGCGAGCAAAAAAACCGGTTTTTTTGCTATTAAATTCATTTCAGAATGCTGATTTTGAAAGTAAAACTTGGAATGAAGTGCAAGATTTGTGGCCAAGTTTAAAAATGAGCGATCGAGTGGGTAATCCGAAATCAATTGTAGATCGGATCGGTTCAATTCATGCGGAACAAAATGCGGGTTCCACTCCCAACCTGATTTGGGTGTCGGATTTTCCACGATCGAGCCCATGGCCTGAATTTCCTAAGCATTTCGAAGTACATCTAGTTCCTGTTGAAGGTCCTTTGCAGGCCAATATAGTGGTGGATAGCATTTCAAATAATGCCTCTCAAATTCAAAGTGGGCGCCCCTTTAACTTAAAAGTTCGGATTAAGAATATTGGAAATCTTGCGGCTAAGGATCAGAAATTGAGCCTATATCTAGATGATTTTCCTATATCAACGGAGAAAATCAATTTGAATGAGGGAGAATCGAAATGGCTTGATTTTGGCATTAGCCTTTCTGATAAAAGGGAAATAAAGGCGAAATTGATTTCAGATGACAAGGTGTTATTTGATAATGTGTATTCCTTTTTGTTAGAAATACCGGAGTCAAAAGATGTCTATGTTTTGGAAGGTATGTCAGTTGAAAAATATATTTCTACGGTTTTTTTGAATGATTCTCTTTTCGATTTTCATTCGGTGAACAGGCAAAGCTTGTTGGCAAATCTCTCTAAAATGAGAGGATTTTTGATTTTGAATGATTTAAATTTATTCTCTGTTGACGCATTAGAATCGATTTCCAATTGGATCAAAATGGGAAATACATTTGTTTTTATTCCAAGCGCCCCATTAAACAGTGGAATCATTAATCGGCTTAATTTAAATTTTTCAAGCCGAGGAAATTCATTTAAGCAGGAGATTTCAAATCGCACGTTGGCTGTTCGTTTACCCATTAAGCGCTCACAGTTTTTTAATTCTATTTTGGAACAATCATCTTTTAAGAAAAATTTGGAAATGTTTAATTCAAATTCATATCTACAATGGGATGGCGGTTTGCCCATTTTTGAATATGTGAATGGAAAGCCTTTTTTGTCGCAGTTTAAATTAGGTTTGGGGTCTTTGTATGTTTTTTCTGGAGATATTGCCAAAGAAGGGGATAGTTTTTTTAAGCATGGATTATTTCTTCCTGTTTTTCAAGAGATGGCTTTGAAAAATAGTCTCAATCATTGGTCAACTACTGTATTTTCGAGTAAGTTTGAAATTGTGGCTCCTAAAGAGTTTAAATTCAGCACTTCTGAAAATGGTTTAGTGACCTTGGTTAAGGGAAAGCAATCCTGGATACCGGAACAAAGGTGGACAGGAACTCAATGGATTTGTGCGTGGCCAGAACTTTTGGATAGGAATTTTTCGGGCTTTTGGCAGGTTAAAATTCGGGATAAAAAAACGTTGAATTTGGCTATTAATTATCCTTTAAAGGAAAGCGAAATGCGAAGTTATTCAAGGGGAGAAATTCAGAATCACTATCAAGGAAAACCGAATATTCAAGTTGGCGCAATGAAAGATGTGCCATTTAGCGGAGAGGCTCCTTCAGACCTTTCCTTTTATTTTTTTATGGCTTCTCTGTGTTTCTTTTTGATCGAAATGGCCATGGTTTTTTACAGCCGTAAAATCACTCTCGAGCACCGTAAATAGCGGATCCCACTCTGACTAAAGTAGAGCCCAATTCAGCGGCTAATAGATAATCGCTGGACATTCCCATGGAGAGCTCGTCCCAGGCTATATTTCCTAGTTGGATGCCTGTTTGGTTTGATTTTAAGTGATGGAGCAATTGGGCTAAAGAGGTAAATTCTTTGCTTATTTGATTCGTGTCTTCGGTAAAACTGGCCATGCCCATAAGTCCAACAATCTGGATATTTTTTAATTCGGCCAGGATCGGATTTTCTAAGATTTCATACAATTCATTAGGAAGCAAGCCGAATTTTGTTTCTTCCTGAGCGATATACATTTGGAATAGGCATTTAATAATTCGGTTGTTTTTAATGGCTTGTTGGTTTATTTCCATTAATAATTTCAATGAGTCCACGGTATGAATGAGGTGAACAAAGGGTGCGATGTATTTAACCTTATTGGTTTGTAGGTGTCCTATTTGATGCCAACGAATATCTTTGGGTAGGATAGCTTGTTTTTCTACCAGTTCTTGAACTCTGTTTTCTCCAAAATCGAGTATTCCCGCATCATAAGTTAAATTCAACTCGTCGATTGACCTCGTTTTTGTCACGGCAATTAGTTTTGCGTGGGTATGTGCTAAATCATTTTGGATGCTGAGTATTTGTTTAGCGATGGACATAATGAGGATAAACGAAGAACTATGAAAAGAATAATTTAAAAGTAAAATTAATTTATTATTTTTGATTCTGTTATACGTCAGAAATTTGTTGACAAATTCAATTTAAATATGCCCTCAAGTCCATTAAGTTCAAGAGAAAAAAAGCTTCAACGCACGGTTGGGATTTTAATTTTTTTGATTTTTCTGTTAATCGGCATGGTGGCGGTAGAAAGGCTGAATCCTAAATTCTTTAGTTTTGGCGCGAATCAAGAAACCTTTATTAAAGATGCGAAAGACCGATTGGATTCTATTTCGAACCAATTAGAGGTTCGCATGATTCAAATAAAAAAATTAGGTGGTAGGGTGAATGAGTTGGAAGCTGCGCGCCAACAAATTCTTGGGGATCAGAAAGCGATATCAGAAAATCCTGAGATGGGGCAAATAGAAATTCAGCGTAAACTGGCGTATTATTTACGCTTAATTGGCCAAAAGGATCTTGAGATAAAGAAATTGCGTAAAGAGAATTTTGTGTTAATAGCTCGTAACGACTCATTAAGTAGAGAGGCTAAGATCTTGCAAGACGGTTTGTCAAATGTTCAAAAAGCGTTGAGGGATTCAAGTTTAACTTTTGGCGTTAAGCAAAAAGAATTGAGTGAACGTTCAAGAATCTTGGAGGTACGTAATCAGGAGTTATCAGATAAGGTAAATGTAGCAGCCGCGTTACGCGCCGAAGGAGTAAATGTGTATGCTATTTCAACTCGGGGTAAGGAGTCAGGCGCACAGAACCAAAGGGCAAAAAAACTTGAAAAGATTCGTGTGATTTTTCACTTGCAAGAAAACTCTTTGGCTACCAAAGAAATTAAAACGGTTTATTTAAGAATTATAGAGCCAACGGGAGTTACTTTATCTGACTATTCAATAGGTTCTGGAACATTTCCGTTTAAGGGAAAAGATTTAGTATATACGGCTAAGCAGCGTATATTCTATGAAAATAATCATCAATCTGTCGAGTTTATTTATTCGCGTCCCAATTCATATCGAGAGGGAAGGCATGAAATCGAATTATATGCCGAGGGCTTTTTAATAGGCCTAGGATCGTTTGAGGTACGATAATTTCAATTTTTTAATTCAGGGCTTTTAATTGTAAAGTATTTTTCCTACTTTTGCAGTCCAAATTTTTTCAGTTTTTAAACAACAATTTTATGGAATTAAAAAACTATGAGACGGTGTTCATTTTAACTCCCGTTTTGTCTGAACAACAGACAAAGGACGCCGTTGAGAAATTCAAGCAGTTGTTGGTAGATAGCGGTGCAAAGATTGTACATGAAGATGCATGGGGCTTACGTAAGTTGGCCTATCCAATTCAAAACAAGCACACTGGCTTTTACCAGATATTTGAATTTTTAGGGGATCCGCAATTTATCGCCAAATTAGAGCTTGAATACAAGCGTGATGAGCGAATTATTCGTTTCTTGACTACTGCATTAGATAAGCATGCAGTCTTGTACAATGAGAAAAAGAGAAAAGGTTTAGTAGGTAGAAAACCAGAAAAAATAGAAGCATAAGATGACACTTGTAAACGAACCTGTAGATAAGAATAGTAATCGTAAGAAGTATTGTCGGTTTAAGAAATCGGGCATACAATACATTGATTATAAAAATCCGGATTACTTATTAAAGTTGGTAAACGAGCAAGGTAGAATTTTACCTCGCCGTATTACTGGTACATCGTTGAAATTTCAACGTAAAGTGGCGCAAGCGGTTAAGCGTTGTCGTCATTTAGCCTTGATGCCATATGTGGCGGATGGTTTAAAATAAACTAGGGGATAACCTGATAAACATTTGATTGTAAAATAAGATGGAAATTATATTAAAAACGGATATAGCGGGATTAGGGTATAAAAATGACACGGTAGCTGTTAAAGCTGGATATGGTCGTAATTACTTAATTCCACAGGGTTTTGCCATGATGGCAACGCCATCCAATCGTAAGGTTGTGGCTGAGAACATCAAACAAGCTGCGCATAAAGTAGAGAAAATCCGTCAGGATGCTTTTGACTTAGCAACAGCTATTGGTGAAATGACTTTAACTATTGCTGCAAAGACGGGTGATAGTGGAAAGATTTTTGGTCGAGTAACGAGTATTCAAATCTCGGATATGCTGAAGGAGAAAGGCTTTGAAATTGATCGTAAGAAGATTTCATTTGACTCTGAGGTTAAGTCAACGGGTGATTATACGGCTACGTTGGATTTGCATAAAGAGGTTAAGCATAAAGTAGCATTTTCTGTAGTTTCAGAATAAGTTCAATAATCTTAATTAAGGTCGCATCAGAGTTTCTGGTGCGACTTTTTTTTGAGCAAAAAAAGAGCCACTCCTAATGAAGCGGCTCTTTTAATTTATAATAGGTGGAATTTAAGCTAAAGCTACTTTCAAGTTAGCATCTAAAGCCTCTAAGAATTCCTCTGTATATAGATAATGTTCTCCATGAGTTACTTTATTTCCATGGATACATACCGCTAAATCTTTGGTCATTTTACCTGACTCAACGGTCTCCACACAAACTCTTTCTAATGTTTGGCAGAAATTAACTAAAGCAGGATTATTATCTAATTTTCCTCTAAATTCTAATCCCCTTGTCCATGCAAAAATCGATGCGATTGGGTTCGTTGACGTAGGTTTACCCGCTTGGTGATCACGGTAATGTCTTGTTACTGTTCCGTGTGCCGCTTCAGCCTCCATTACTTTACCATCTGGAGTGATTAAAACCGAAGTCATTAAGCCTAACGATCCAAATCCCTGTGCAACCGTATCCGACTGAACATCTCCATCATAATTCTTACATGCCCAAACAAAATTGCCATTCCACTTCAAAGCAGATGCCACCATGTCATCAATTAATCGATGCTCATAAACAATTCCCTTAGCATCAAACTTCGCCTTATAATCAGATTGAAAAATCTCCTCAAAGATATCTTTGAAACGACCATCATATTTCTTTAAAATCGTATTTTTTGTAGACAAGTACAAAGGCCATCCTTTACTTAAGGCCATATTGAAACATGAATGCGCAAATCCAATAATCGACTCATCTGTGTTATACATTGTCAAGGCCACACCGTCTCCCTTGAAATTATATACTTCAAAAGTTTGTGGCTCTCCACCGTCTTCAGGCGTGAACGAAACGGTCAACTTACCTTTTCCCTTAGTCACAAAGTCCGTAGCTTTATATTGATCACCAAAAGCATGACGTCCTATCATAATGGGCGCAGTCCAATTTGGAACTAGTCTTGGCACATTTGAACAAACGATAGGCTCCCTAAAAACAGTACCATCTAATATATTACGAATGGTTCCATTCGGTGATTTCCACATTTGCTTTAAATCAAACTCAACCACACGCGCTTCATCCGGAGTGATAGTGGCACATTTAATCCCAACACCATATTTTTTTATTGCTTCTGCAGCTTCAACCGTTACTTGGTCATTGGTCTCATCCCTATATTCAACACCTAAATCATAATATTTAATGTCAACATCTACATAAGGCAAAATCAATTTATCTTTTATAAATTTCCAAATGATGCGAGTCATTTCATCGCCATCAAGTTCTACGATTGGGTTGGCAACTTTAATTTTTTCCATTTTTTGTATTAATGTGTTTGGTCTATTTTTTTAATTTAGGACGAACCTAAATAATCTTGCAAAGGTATACAGGATTCTTTTTTATTCATCAGAATTAGGTCAAATAATTTGAATAATTTTTAAGGTAAAAAGCGTAAATTGCAGACCATTTACAAGATTTAATGCATTATGTTTGAGAATTTAAGCTCCAAGATTACATCGGCCATGCGAACCCTCAAAGGGAACGGCCGAATTACCGACGTAAACGTTGCCGCTACCGTTAAGGAAATTAGGCGCGCATTAATGGATGCCGATGTTAATTACAAGGTAGCCAAGGAAATCACCGATCGAATCAAAGAACAGGCGCTAGGCCAAAAAATATTAATTTCCGTTGAGCCAGGCCAATTATTAGTTAAAATTGTTCACGAAGAGTTAACCCAATTAATGGGTGGGGTTAAGCAAGATATTAATTTAAAAGGGGATCCTGCCGTTGTGTTAATTGCCGGACTTCAAGGTTCAGGTAAAACAACTTTCTCCGGTAAGTTAGCTCAATACATCAAAAAAGGGGGACGTAATGTACTACTCGTTGCCTGCGATATTTATAGACCTGCGGCAATAGACCAATTAAAAGTCTTGGGCGAGCAAGTAGGAGTAGAGGTTTATGCAGAACCCGAAAATAAAAGCGCGGTTTCCATTGCGGAAAATGCACTTTCCTACGCCAGAAAAATGGGCAAAAAAGTGGTTATTGTCGATACAGCCGGCCGTTTGGCCATCGACGAATCCATGATGAATGAAATCGAAGCCGTAAAAAAAGCGATAAATCCTACCGAAATCCTGTTTGTCGTTGACTCAATGACGGGTCAAGACGCAGTAAATACAGCTAAAACATTTAACGAACGACTTAATTTTGACGGGGTTGTTTTAACGAAATTAGACGGTGATTCAAGAGGTGGTGCCGCCCTTTCCATCCGACAAGTGGTCGAAAAACCGATCAAATTTATCTCCACCGGAGAAAAAATGGAAGCCCTAGATCAGTTTTATCCGGATCGAATGGCCAACCGAATTTTAGGCATGGGGGATGTTCTTTCTTTAGTTGAAAGGGCCCAACAAGCTTTCGATGAAGATGAAGCAGCACGTTTAAACAAAAAAATTCGCCAAAATAATTTCTCATTTGAAGATTTTTATTCCCAACTCCAACAAATTAAAAAGATGGGAAATATTAAAGATCTGATGGGTATGGTTCCAGGAATGGGTCAAGCCGTCAAAGATGTGGATATTTCGAATGATTCATTTAAGCCTATAGAAGCCATTATCCAATCGATGACCCTAAAAGAGCGTCAAAATCCAGATTTGCTAAATTCATCTCGGAAGATTCGAATAGCGAAGGGTTCTGGAACCTCAATCCAACAAGTCAACAATTTGATGAAACAATTTGAAGACATGCGAAAAATGATGAAAATGATGAACAAGGTTCAAGATGGCAAAATGAAAATGCCTAATATGGGCAATATGTTAAAAAGGTAATCAGCCTAATTTTGCCCACCTGAATGGTTTTGCCACTGAAATGGTTGTTTAGCTAACCTATTTTTAGTCAGTTTTATTTTCGAATAACAGCGCCTAATTCCTTTTCAAATCGTTGGATGAGTCGATCCATCGTCGCATCAATGACCTTGTCAGTCAGCGTTTGGCTCTCATCTTGTAGCATAAAGCTAACCGAATAGGATTTCTTTCCTTCCCCTAGATTTTTCCCCTCATAAACGTCAAACACGGAAACTGATTTAAGTAAATTCTTTTCAACCTGTTCTGCAATGCGCTCGATAGCCTGATAGCTTACCTCTTTGTTAATCACTAATGACAAATCTCTACGAACTTCAGGAAATTTCGATATTTCCTGATAGACAAAATCAACTTTCTCCTGCTTAACCCAATAATCCCAATCAAAATCTGCGAAGAACACCTCCTGTTTTACATCGAATTTTTGGGCCAAATTAGGTCGAATCAAACCTAATTCTAGACACATTTTTTTATTGACAGAAACGCGTAAACCATAAGCAAAAATGGAAGATCCTTCTAATGGAGATGTTTCAAATTCCTTGACCCCCATGAATTGCATGAGCGCGATGACCGTTGAATATAAATGGTGGAATTCCGCTTTTTTTGCTGATGTACTCCATGTTTCCCCTGCCTGTAAACCCGTTAGATACAAAGATAAATGCCTTTTTTCGATGTATTTACTTCCTTTTTTATGGTATGTTTTCCCAAACTCGAACAACTTCAAGTCTTTTTGTCGGCGATTAATATTATAAGCTAACACCTCTAATCCGGAAAATATGGAATGCTGACGCATCACGCCTAAATCCTCAGAAAGTCGATTTAATATCTCAACAGATTCAAAAGCTAAATCCGGTTGGATTAATTCATGGTGACTTGATTTAGTCAGTGAGTTGGTAATGATTTCATGAAATCCTTTTGCCGCTAAACTAAGACCGACTTGTTGCTGAATTTTTTCTTTATCTAACAAAGGAAAATCAGAAATAAAATTGGCCCCTAAATTCTCTGATAATGGAATATTGTCTAAGCCATGAATTCTTAAAAGCTCCTCAATTAAATCAGCTTCTCGCGTCACATCTACTCGGTATGCCGGAGCAATAGCCGTCAGACCTTTTGGATTCAAATTTGTAATCTCAAAATCTAAGGCTACAAGTATTTCTTGGATTCGAGTTTCAGCTAATACAATTCCCATCAACTGATGTACTCGTTCATAGCTAACAGGGATTTGAACCGGCACGTTTTTTTCTGGATAATGATCGACCCAATTTGACGTAATAGCTCCTCCAGCTAATTCTAGGATTAGTTGGGCCGCATATTTAAGCGCAAATAACTTGGCTTCTATATCCGTTCCTCTTTCAAATCTGAAGGATGCATCGGTCTTTAAACTATGAAATTGGGCTGCCTTTCTGATTCTTTCCGGTGCAAAATGTGCTACTTCTAAGAAAATTCGGGTCGTTGAATCCTGAATACTTGAATTGGCTCCACCCATAATTCCCGCTAATCCAATCGCTCCCGATCCATCACAAATCATTAATTCCTCCCCATTTAATTTTCTCTCTACTCCATCTAAGGTTTTGAAAATGGTTCCTTCAGCTAAGGTTTTAACTTCCAATTTACCGTCTTTTATTTGATGCCAATCATACGCGTGCATCGGTTGGCCCAAGCCATGGCAGATAAAATTAGTAATGTCTACAATATTATTGATGGGTCTTAATCCAATCGCGCTTAACCTTTCTTGCAACCATTCTGGTGATGGTTTTACCTGAATTCCATCTATGCTTACACCACAAAAGCGGGCACATCCCTTGTCTTGAATGTTTATGTCAATAGGCAAATTGGTTTGGGCAATCACCAGCGAATCCACCGATGGCAATTTAATGGGCAATCCAGTAACCGCTTTAATGTCGCGCGCTACTCCCCAATGCGATGCTGCATCGGCCCGGTTTGGAGTTAAACCAATTTCCAAAACTAAATCGGCTGAGAAATTAAAGAAATTGGCTGCGGGAGTTCCGTTAGCCAGTTTGGTATCTAATACTAAAATTCCATCATGCGAAGTT
>CANKVC010000027.1 GCA_947486835.1 Cytophagaceae bacterium
GACGTGGTCGGCTTTCTGAATTTGAATCGCCTCCTTGATATGGTCTGCTTGGTCGATCCCCAGCATAAGGTTTACGTTCCGGATTATATGGCTTGCGCTCACGGTCTCCTGAAAATTCTCTTTTGGGACCATCAAATTCACGACGTGGTCGACTTTCTGAATTTGAATCACCTCCTTGATATGGTCTGCTTGGTCGATCCCCAGCATAAGGTTTACGTTCCGGATTATATGGCTTGCGCTCACGGTCTCCTGAAAATTCTCTTTTGGGTCCGTCAAAAGCTCTAGGCTCTGATGAACGAAACTCGGATCTTCCGCCCCGATCGCTCGTTGGCTTAACCCCGGTACTCCGATCTGTAAAATTTTTGGTTGGTTTTCTTGCTGATGAGCCTCCGCTACTTGGACCTGAAAACTTGCGTGTGGATTCTGAACGACGAATGTCATCCTTTTCGATTCTTTTTCTCATAAAATGTGCAACATCACTGCTGGATTGTATAAGGCTCAACGCCTTATTATTTTCTAAATTTCTGCAAAGTTACATGAAATTAATGAGCATAGCTTATTACATTTGAAAGTTCTTTTAAAATAGATAGTATTTTACAATCCGCATATGTTCAAAAAATATTCGATTCTGTTCTTATTGGGCATTTTTTTCACTTCATGCCACACGGATAAATTAAGCAATAAAAAAGCGTTAAAGCACTTTGATAAAGGCGAATATGAATTGACCATTAAGGAATTACTCCCCTTGGCTCAAAAAGGCTTCCAATTGGATCAAACTAATTTTCTATTGGGAGAATCATATCGACTATCCAATCGGATCACACAATCTTTACCGTATTACCAACAAGCACAGGCTAAAGGCTATGTGGATAAAATGCTTCCTTATTACATGGCAATGTCTGCTAAATCCATCGGCAATTATGAATTAACAAAAAGCTATTTAAGTGAATTTGTCAAGTCAAAACCAAGCCGATTATATCAAATCAAGTCGGAAATTGAATTAGAAAACTTAGGTCAAATCCCTGATTTATTAAGAAAACAAAGTCCAGTAACGTTACAAGCACTCACAGGAAATACCTCAAAAACAGAATTTGACGCTAAAAAAATAGGGGACGAATTGATTTTCACTAGTTCCTCTAAACCTGAAATTTACAAAAACAATGGCCTGCCTTTTTTAGGAATTGTTAAAGCCCCTTTAAAAAATCCTGGTGAAATTGGGAATCAATCCATATTTAGCTCGGCGCTTTTTAAAGAAAATGCGAACGATGGAACTCCCGCATTTACCAAGGACGGAAGTACCGTTGTTTTTGCCAGAGGAAATACAGGAAAAAGCAAAGACCCTTCCCCAGATGTGGATTTATATATGTCTAAAAAAACGGGCAATGCTTGGTCTGAACCTGAACGACTTAGCATTTCAGATTCGCTAGCCTGGGATGGAAGTCCCAGCTTTTCTGCTGATGAAAGAACCCTGTATTTTAGTTCCAACAGAAGAGGAGGAAAGGGTGGCGTAGATTTATACCGAGTGCCTATCGATAACTCTGGTAGGTTTGGCCGACCGATCAACTTAGGTTCCACGATTAACACTCCTGGAGATGAATTATTTCCCTATGTGAGTGCCAATGGTAAATTATACTTCTCATCAGATGGACATCCAAGCATTGGAGGTTTGGATTTATTTGTGGCAAGCCGAAATGAAAGTGAAATTGTTGTGGAACATTTAGGCGTACCCATCAATTCCATCGGCGACGACTTTGCGATCTCATTTTCCGATTCTACCCAAGGCTATATTAGTTCAAATAGGCCTGGAGGCAAAGGCGATGACGACATCTATTTTTTCAAATCCACTGGCTCTGAAGATCGTTGGTGGACGACTGCGCCACCTCCGGTCATTGATACGTTAAACAAGAAAATTGTCAATTATTTTGTTCAAGTTAAGGTCGTAGATCCAACCGGAAATCCGATTGACTCCGTTAAAATTAATGTGCGCAAAAATGGTCAAACCCTATCCAATGAAAAAACCAATAAAAAGGGATTCATTGAATTGATCGATATGGCTGAAAACGACGAGCTTGTCTTTAAGTGTGACAAAGAAGACTTTATTACTGTGAGATCTAGCTTCTCGATGGAAGGAAAAACCATCCCTGAATCTTTATTGAAAAAAGAAATGACGGACACGACATTCCAAGTAATCATAACAATGGACCGACCGGAGATCGGGAAAGAGATTTCAAAATTGTATGAAATCAATTCCATTTACTATGATTTGGACAAAGCGGATATCCGTACAGATGCGGCAGAAGAACTAGATAAAATTGTCCAATTTTTAACGGACAATACACAAATGAATTTGGAACTAGGCGCCCATACAGATGCTAGGGCAAGTACCGGGTATAACTTGAAATTATCACAGAGAAGGGCTGAATCAGCGGTCAACTATATAATTCGTCGAGGAATTACCAAGGATCGCATAAAACCCAAAGGGTATGGCGAAAGCCAATTGATCAATGAATGTTCAGATGGGGTAGAATGTCCAGAAGAAATGCACCAGCAAAATAGACGGACAGAATTTAAAATTATCAAAATAAGCACTGAATAAAATGGCTAACTACGTATTAAAGGGCGGTCAAATTGTCAATGAAGGTAAAATCTTTCAGGGAGATATTCGCATCAAACATGGCCGCATAGATAAAATTGCCTCCTCTATTTCCCCAAATGCCGAGGACCAAGTAATAGATCTCACTGGAAAACATATATTTCCAGGCATGATCGATGACCAAGTGCATTTTAGAGAGCCCGGGTTAACGCATAAAGCAAAAATTGCCTCCGAAGCGCGTGCTGCGGTAGCCGGAGGAGTAACCAGCTTCATGGAAATGCCCAATACTGTTCCCAATGCGCTTAATCAAACATTATTAGCCGATAAATACGACATAGGGCAGGCGAGTTCTTTGGCCAATTATTCCTTTTTTATGGGAGCGTCCAATGATAATTTGGAAGAAGTCCTTAAAACATCCAAAAGAGATGTTTGCGGGCTTAAAATATTCATGGGTTCAAGCACCGGAAATATGTTGGTCGACAACGTCCAAACCCTCGAAAAGCTTTTTTCTAATAGTGAAATGCTCATCGCAACCCATTGCGAAGATGAAGCAACTGTTCGCGCCCGTTTAGCTTTGTTTAAAGAAAAATATCCAGCTGATGACGCTCCAGCCTATTTACATCCGCTTATAAGGAATGAAGAAGCTTGTTATTTGTCCTCCTCTATGGCCATCGACTTAGCCAAAAAATCCAACGCGCGCTTACATATTTTACATATTAGCACGGAAGAAGAGTTAGCTTTATTTGACCATACCAAACCTGTCAAAGATAAAAGAATCACGGCTGAGGTATGTGTACACCATCTTTGGTTTGATGCTTCTGATTATGAAACAAAGGGCAATTTAATTAAATGCAATCCCGCCATTAAAGATGCCAGGCATAAAAATGCTTTGCGCAAAGCATTGAATACGGGTGAATTGGATATTATTGCTACGGATCATGCGCCACATACTTGGGAAGAAAAACAACAAGGGTATTGGTCCGCACCTTCAGGTTTACCCTTAGTCCAACATCCCCTATTGATCCTTTTCGAATTAGCGCAGGAAGGGGTTTTAACCTTAGAAAAGATCGCTGAAAAAACAGCTCATGCGGTGGCAGACTGCTTTCAAATAGAGGAAAGAGGATATATCAGGGAAGGTTATTGGGCTGATCTGGCTATTGTAGATTTGCAAAAACCTACCCTAGTTGATAAATCTAATTTACATTTTCAATGCGGATGGTCCCCTTTGGAAGGCAAGAAATTTTCCGCAAGCATCGATTCCACATTTGTGTCGGGACACTTAGCCTATACAAATGGAAATTTTGATATGAGTCAATTAGGAAAGAGACTTCTTTTTAACCGCGATTAAAGTACATCATCAAAATAGACGCGTAAGTAAAATCCTAAGGATTGGTTGTACAAAGCTCCTGATCCTGAAGCGATATTTAAAATCCCTGTTTGATAGGTTACCCCCAAGGAAACAAAGTTTTGAGAAACAATTCCAAGGCCTACTTTGAATCCCATGTCAACTCTCCGCAAATCGCGGGAAAAACTTTCTCCTGAAGTTGTGGTGGTCACATATGTGGTAGGCTTGAGTGGATTTGGGCCTCTACTAACATACGTTGAATTGTCCCATAATCCCACGCCAAAATAAGGACCTGCCCAAACCGACAAGCCTCCGCCATATTCTGATAAACTTCCAAGTTTAATCTCCAAATTGGGACTAAAGTCCAAATAATTTAGAGAAATCGTACGATCAACATAAACAGAATCTGAGAAATTTGTTTTGGCATGATACCCTCTTTGAGATAAAGCAAGTTGGGGACTAAAGCTCGCACGGGCAGTTATTGGGTATTGCAACCCTATGCCTAACTCAACGGCTGGTTTAAAAAAATAGGATTCACCTCCTGTACCTTCCCCACTAAATCGGACCGACTTAGCCTCCAAATGAAAAATCTTTTTTGGCTTATATTTTTGCCCCATCACACACATGGGAACCAATAAAATAAATAAGAAAATTGACTTGAAATACGAAGACATCATCGGGTTATTGCGAAATATTCCTCAATTTTAACCCATATTTATGTAAACACCAACAAAAGTTTATTAATTGGCTCGAATTTATGAAGAAAACTACCGGGACTTTACTCCCCTATTTTTCACTTTCAGGGATAGAAGCTGGATTAGATGAGGCGGGAAGAGGCTGTTTAGCAGGCCCAGTGGTAGCCAGTGCAGTAATTTTGCCCAAAGACTTTATACATGCTGGCCTAACAGATTCGAAACAATTAACATCCAAGCAGCGAACGAATTTAATTGACATCGTGAAACATTATGCCATTGAATATGCGATTGCGGAAGTAGACCATGAAACGATTGATCAAATTAATATTTACAAAGCTAGTGTCTTGGCGATGCACCATTCAGTGGACCAACTAAAAACCAGACCCGATCATTTATTAGTCGATGGGAATCGATTCATCAACTATCCTTTGATTTCACACACTTGCATCGTGAAAGGGGATTCAAAATATTTTTCAATCGCGGCCGCCTCTATTTTAGCTAAAACCTATCGCGATGAATGGATGAAAAATGCGGCTGAAAAGTACCCAGGATATGGCTGGGAAAGGAATGCAGGCTATCCAACTTTAGAACATAGAAGAGCTGTGTTAAATTTAGGGCCAACAGACATCCACCGAAAAACCTTTCGTGTAGAATTAAAAGAAAAATGCTAAATTTATTTTTTTTAAACCAGCCTTGAAAATACTGCATACTTGTAAATATTTCTTTTCCTTCCTTGTGCTTTTTTTAATTAGTCAGAAAATTGCGGCACAAGGAACACAAAATCGGCTCTTGCAAATCAATGAGCGCATAAAAAATGCGGAAGATTTCAGTCGAAAATTAGACAGCAATTATAAAAAAAGCATTCGCATTGCTGGGGAAAGAGGACTTAAAATAAAAGAGGATTTAGGGAATGGGAGATTTTTAAGTCTCCAACAAATCAATGAAATAGGCGAACCGCTTTATATCATAAATCACTCCAACGCACAAGCTGCAGCGAGCACCAAAACAAATCAGCTATACTCGGGTGGAAGTATAGGAGTTTCTTTAAGTGGGAAGTCCGATACCATGTCAGGCCGATTAGCCATTTGGGATGGAGGAAATGCGTTGGCGACACATCAAGAATTTGGAGGTCGCATCAAACTACAAGAGAATTTAAGTACTACTGATATCCACGGCACACATGTTGCCGGTACCATGATTGCCTCAGGGGTCAATGCCAATGCGAAAGGGATGTCTTTTGGTGCAGATCTTAAATTATGGGATTACAATAATGACAATGCGGAAATAAGTGATGCCTCTCTACCTAAAACGGGACCCCCTTTGTTAGTGAGCAATCACTCCTATGGATACCAGTCGGGATGGGTTTATGATTCAACAAAAAATAAATGGCAATGGTGGGGAGAGGAAAAAGTAAGCGCCTTCGAGGATTACAAGTTTGGTTTTTATGATAACAATGCGCAAAATTTAGATAAAATTGCTTTTAACGCCCCCTATTATTTGATGGTCAAGTCGGCCGGAAATAGCCGTGATACGAATGGTCCGGAGGCCGGAAAATACTATTTTCTAAAAACGTCTACCAAAGATTCCTCCAACATTGCCAGAAGTAAAAATGACGGATATGACATCATATCGACTACAGGAACAGCCAAAAATATATTAACCGTAGGCGCCGCTG
Source organism: Cytophagaceae bacterium (assembly GCA_947486835.1). Classification (GTDB taxonomy): domain Bacteria; phylum Bacteroidota; class Bacteroidia; order Cytophagales; family Spirosomataceae; genus Aquirufa. Next base: position 6,309 of record CANKVC010000027.1, read on the forward strand.
AATCCATGTACACCATTCCCGAAAAAGGAAGTGATGTTGAATTAGCAAGCTTTTCATCTTGGGGTCCCACAGACGATGGCAGAATTAAACCTGATATTATAGGAGTTGGTACCGATCTTTTATCTACTAGTAATGCCTCCACCACAAGCTATGCTTACCTAAGCGGTACCTCTATGGCTACCCCACAAGTATCTGGATCTATCTTTTTACTTCAACAGTTATACAATCGTCTAAATACTAATACTTTCATGCGCTCAGCTACCTTGAAAGGCCTCGTATTACACTCCGCATTGGATTTGGAGGCGGCAGGTCCTGACTATAAGACAGGTTGGGGTCTATTAGACATGGAAAAAGCGGCAAAAGTTATCACAAATACGGGTTCATCAAACTTGATTTCGGAAGGCACTTTGACTAACACTGCCATAGACAAACGTTCTTTAGTCGCATCTGGGAAAGGTGATTTGATTGCAACGCTTTCTTGGACTGATCCGGAGTCAACCGTATTTCCCATCACTACTGAAAATTTGAATAACCGTAAACCTAAATTAGTCAATGACTTGGATATTAAAATAACGGATGGTTCAGGGAAATTTCTACCCTTCATCTTAGACCCTGCCGCCCCTGAAAAAATCGCTGAGACGGGAGACAATATTCGAGACAACATTGAAAAAATTATTATTAAAGGAGCCGTTCCCGGAAAATCATATGAATTAACCATTTCACATAAGGGGACTTTGAAAAATGATAAACAAGATTTCTCTTTGATTGTATCTGGTATTGGGGGAAAAGCCTATTGTGCGATTACGCCCACAAGCCCACAAAATCTTATCAAGTCTTTGGCCGTTGGCACCTATTCAAACACCGTATCAACCTCACAAGACTTCACCTCCACGCCTATTCCGTTAGAATTAGGGGGGTCCAGCGACCTTAAATTAACTTTCTCAAGTACGGCCAGTAAAAAAATAAAAGTCGCAGTAGACTGGAACCAAGATGGCGACTTTGAGGATTCAAATGAGATTATGTTGGCCAGTGAATTAATCACTTCTGATAGCTACACGGCAAAATTTAAAGTACCGTCCAACTTAAGTATAAATCAGTATTTTAGAATGAGGGTGGTCAGTGAACTAGGGAATTCATCTACGAATGTGTGCGGCAATTTAGGAACCGGTGAATCTGAAGAATATGTCATTCAAGTCATGCAGGCATCTAATGACGTAGGAATCATGTCTATTTCTAATCCAACGAATAGTTATTGCGCCACAAATGGTTCCGCATCTCTCTTGGTCCGAGTGAAAAACTATGGAAGTAAATCACAAAGTAATATCCCCATCTCGTTAAATTATTACCTTGAAAATAACTTGCAGGGTAGTCTTACAGGCAAAATATCAAAAATCGATGCGGGCAACGAGCAAATTATTACAGTAACCGGAACTGCTAATTGGATCGCAGGGAAAACTTATACATTTAAAGCGATTTCAAATCTAGATGTCGATCAAAATACAAACAATGATTTACTAAGCACCAGCCAAATTATTGAAAATCCGCAGGCGCCGGTTGGGACAGGTCTTTTTTGTTCCGGAGCGACTTCCTTAAATTTAAGTGCTTCCCAAGGATACCCACTTTGGTACAACAACAATGTATTGGCCGCATCAGGAACTTCTGCAACTGCACCTTATTCGGCTAATTATACCGTAGGCTACAATGACTTTTCGGGTTCCATGAAACCTGTAACAAAAAAGGAATTTGGCACTGGTTCATATTATGAAAACTTTGGACCCGCTCCTATATTTGATATCAAGGTGCCGATAATTTTAGAGTCGGCCAGAGTCTATGTAGGGACTTCTGGGACCATCACTTTTGATGTTTTCAACTATGAAAGTGGCGAATTAGTTTCCTCTATTACGAAAGATTTGAATGCCACGAGAACACAAACTAACTCGACAAAAGTAAACAACCAATTAAACGATGACAAAAATGATCCTGGCCAAATAGTTGAGCTTAATTTATCATTCCCAAAACCAGGAACCTATATACTCGCACAAACTTGTAGCAATGGGGCGACGATATTCCGAAGCAATAAATCGTTAACGGATACGGTAAATACCCCTACTAATCTGGGCTATCCTTATACAATTCCCAATATTTTATCAATGACCGGAGCGCTATATAATGGAGCACCCATCACCACAGGATACTATTATTTTTACGACATGAAATTCAAGTCGTTGGGCTGCCCAAGCCCAAGATCTGTCGTAAAAATCACAACCGCCAAAACTCCTGATGCAAGTATTAGTCCTACAGGTACCCAAACAGTTTGCGTAGGTGGTTCCATTTTAATTACTGCAAAATCTACAGACAACCCAAGTTTCCAATGGCTATTAAATGGTGCACCCATCAGTGGGGCAATTACTTCTACCTATGAAGCTAAAAAAAGTGGAACATATCAGGTAAAAGCAACTGTGAATGGATTATGCACAAATACATCGACCGCATTAAATTTATCTGTTTCAAGTCCATTGCCACCAGCCATCACATATTTAGACGGTACCATGAAAATAGCGGGAACGGGTACTATACAATGGTATGTAAATGGGGCTGTCATTCCTGGCGCAACCACATCTACCTATACTCCCGTGCAAAGTGGTTTATACTCGGTATTCCTAAAAGATGTCAATGGCTGTAGCGCGACGTCCGATTTATTGACGATCAATATATTGGCCACGGAGAAAGAAAATCCTTTTTCAAGCTACGTTGCTTTTCCTAATCCCACCATTGATTTACTAAATGTAGGATTGCCTCAAGCCAAGGCAGGTACGTATGCCATTGAAATTATTGATATGAATGGGCGGATTTTCCTCACCGATAAAATTCATCTAGAGCCTGGTGCGAACCAATTGAAAATTGACATTTCTAAGATTCCCGTGGGTACTTATCTGGTTCGATTGCCCGAAATCGTAAACCAACCTAGCATGAAGTTTATTAAAAACTAAAGAATTGTTTTGACCAAGTATCGGCCACTTGTTTTACCGGCTAACATGTCTTGCATGATTTCAGGTGCTTCTTCTAAGGATATTGTTTTCACTATTTGATTCATTTTGAAATTCCATTCTTTAGAAAATTTATTCCAAACTTTTTGCTTCAACTCCAAGGGTGAATCAGCCGAATAAATGCCTAACAATCGGGCTCCTCTCAGTATAAATGGATAAATCTGCAAGTGCAAATCGACACTAGATGCCATGCCGCAAGCCGCCACTGATCCACCGGCCTTTAGACTTTTTAATATTTTAATTAAGGTGTCCCCTCCCACCGTATCGATCGCCCCCGAGAATCTCATGGAATAAAGTGCTTTCATTTTTTCCTCGAGGAATTCCTCCCGATCGATTATCTCATCCACGCCGATTGACTTCAAAAAACCGTGTAAGTCTTTTTTTCCTGTGATGGCAATGACTTCAAAGCCCAAATGCTTCAGCAATAAAATGCTGCACATTCCTAAACCACCAGTTGCACCACTGACCACGATAGGACCTTCACTAGGGACCATACCATTTTGTAGTAAGGCCAACATAGCCATGCCGGCTGTCAAACCGGCGGTGCCAATTTGCATCGATTTTTCGAGTGTTAATCCTGAGGGTAATTTGATGATCCAAGTGGATGGAACGGAAACGTACTCTGACAATCCTCCATGCGCATTCATGCCCAAATCGAAACCCGTAATGATAACTTGACTTCCTGGTTTAAATTTGCCCGCTGGGTCATTAATGACAATTCCTGCAGCATCGATCCCAGGAATATGAGGAAAATTTCGTGTAATGCCTCGGTGCCCAGAAGAAGAAAGTGCGTCCTTGTAATTTAAAGAGGAATAAAAAACTTGCACAAGAACCTGCTCGGAATTTAAAACATCCATGGGGATATTTGACAAAGACGTTACATAAGTACCATCTCCATTTTCACTCGTCCATAAACCTTTAAAAGTTTCCATCATTTAATTCTTTGTCCAAAGAAAAATCATTCGAGGCGAATTTTGATCATCAAATGAATTTAATTGATAATCGCCCAACATGCCAGTCCAAGTAAGACCCGAATTAAATGCATATTCCAAGAAATCCGATTTGGAAATCAATTCAACCTTTTCTTCAAAATGAAATGTCTCCTTTTGATCTGTAAAATCAATAGATTTATAGAGAAAACCATCTTTGGCCCAACGATTTATCTCAAATGATATGCCTTGTTTGATGACTGTCTCTTGGCCAACTAAATGATTAAGCACATAAGTAGGATTAAAGAAATCCATTAAAAAAACACCTCCCGGCTTTAATGCGGCACTTAATGAATCGAAAGCTGCTTGGTTATCGGATTTTACATCAAAATAACCAAAGCTGGTAAAGAAATTACAGACCCATTCATAGACTCCCGTATTAGGCAGCGGGTCTCGAATATCATGAACAAAAAAAGATAAATTATCCGTTGAATAAAGATTAGCCACCTCTATGTTTTTAGGAGACAAATCAAACCCGTCGACTTTAAAACCTAGTTCATGTAATGTTTTGGCATGCCTTCCTTGTCCGCATGCGGCATCTAAAACAAGAGTGTTCTTTGGGGTTTTTAATTTTTGCTGAATGGCTTTTATGAACGCTGAAGCTTCATTTTCATCTCTTTGATCATATAAAATATGGTAATAGGGAGAGTCAAACCAGGTACTAAACCAATTCATCTTAGACATTATATACCAGCTTCAGTCAATTTTAAAAAATCCTGATAGGCTAATTTAATGCCGTCTTCCAATGCTATTTTATGGTGCCATCCAAGGCCGTGAAGTTTAGAAACATCCATCAATTTTCTAGGCGTGCCATCGGGCTTTGATGTGTCCCAAATTATTTCACCCTTAAATCCTACGATTTGTTTCACAAGGGCTGCCAAATTTTTAATCGTCACATCTTCTCCGGTTCCTATATTGACCAACTCAGATTCATTGTAATTTTCCATTAAAAACAAACAGGCCTCCGCAAGATCATCGGCATGTAAAAATTCCCGCATAGGCGATCCAGTTCCCCAAAGCGTCATTTCAGAAGCACCCTTATCCTTGGCCTCGTGAAATTTGCGAATCATCGCAGGCAACACGTGTGAGTTAACTAAATCGTAATTATCGTTTGTACCGTACAAGTTCGTCGGCATGACCGATATAAAATTACATCCATATTGTGCCCGATAGGCCTCACACATTTTAATTCCGGCAATTTTAGCGATCGCGTAAGGCTCGTTGGTTTGTTCTAAATACCCACTCAATAAATAGGATTCCTTCAGGGGTTGCGGGGCTAATTTAGGGTAAATACAAGAAGACCCTAAGAACATTAATTTTTTAACTTTATTCAGATATGAACCATGGATAATGTTGTTTTGAATCGCTAAATTTTCATATAGGAAATCTGCTCTATAGGTGTTATTTGCCACGATTCCGCCAACTTTCGCCGCGGCTAAAAATACAAATTCCGGTTTTTCAACATCAAAAAAATCTGCGACTTGCTGCTGATTTCTTAAATCCAATTCAGCAGATGTCCGGGTCAATAAATTAGTGTACCCCAATGAGGTTAATTTTCGAACGATCGCGGACCCAACCATTCCTCGATGGCCAGCTACATATATTTTAGACTCTTTTTCCAATTCAATAAATTTTTAATCCAACAACATTTTAAAATTTAAGCAAATTACATATTATCGCGCATCTAATCATTTTAATTTATAATTTTGAGAAATTTTTTAGCGATCTGTGCGTTAATCCAAACATGAGTATTCGGAATTTATATATTTTGTTATTTTGGCTCGTAGGCTCAATCGCCTATGGTCAAAACAACGCAATTACATCCAGCAAGAAGCCAGAAATAGACACGACCGTTAAATCCAAAGGAATTCTTGGGGGCAGACTCTCCACGGGATTAGAAAATAGTGTAGATAAAATTAAGCAAGAAAGTGCGGAATGGAAAAAGGAAAGTCGTGCCTTTATTGAAGAACTTGGGATCAAAGACATTGGGGTAAAAGCTAGTATCGCATCGAGGAAAATCAAGAAAAAATTGGTTGCTAAAGATGAGTATGCCAATATTAAAACAGATCGACGCTTAGGCCAATATGGAAGTGGAAACCGTAGTACGGTGGAAGAAATAAATGTGGTCAAATTTGTAGAAGATGAATCGCTTAGCGCTTATGCTCAAGAAATCTGGTGGTTTGATCCAAATCAGTCTCGCATCGTAAACTCATCCATTAAAGAAAATAAAACTGCGCAAATCTGCCATGGTCCGTTCAAGAAAATAGTCAATAATGTTATCGTTGAACAAGGATTTTTCTATATGGGAACAAAAGATGGTCGCTGGGAAACTTTTGGGCCCGAAAATGAGTTAGAGACTAAAGTGTATTATGAACGTGGCTTTTTAGCTGGTTCAAGTATTTCGTATCATGACGAGGCAAAAAAGAAAATCAAGCAAGTAGTCCCGAATTTTTATGGAAAAACAAGGGGCAATTATTTTTCTTTTTATCCGAGTGGTAATTTAAAAGAAGATGGTAAATTTGATGACTCAACAAGAATAGGCCGTTGGCGTGAATATTACGAATTCGGCACTGGAGGAAGATTAAAAAAAGAGTGGCGATATGGGAAAGATAAATTTGATGCATCGGAACCCATATTAATGGTAGAGCGAGATTCCCAAGGGAAAATTATCTATCAGAATAATCAAAAATTTGATTAATGAAAGTATTTTGTTTGTTTACGGTGTTGCTTTGGTCTCTTGGAATGATGTTATATTCCAAAGAAACCCAATTGGCCATTTCACCAATTAACACATCTCAATTTACTTGGCATACGGAAGAAAGTTTTCATGCCCATGGATCCACGCTCGAAATACACACATCAAATAACGCTGAGGAAGAAAAAGATGACGAAGTAAATGATGAAGATGAATTTAATTTAAAGACTGTGTTTTTTAAAAAAGAAACTCCATTTACTCCTATACATTTCTTAGAGAATTTAATTTCAATTCATTCGCAACCTAGGCTTTCAAAGCCTTTTTTAAAACCTCATTTCACCCCTCCGGACTTTAAATTGATTGCATAAATTTCACTTTTTTAGAAATTATAAATAATCAATATGAATTTTACTCATTATTTTAAATCCATCATTTCAGGTGATTGGAAATCGGGCATTGCTGTGTTTTTAGTTGCATTGCCCTTGTGTCTTGGAATTGCGCTTGCCTCAGGAGCGCCCTTAATGGCGGGCTTGATTGCTGGAATTATAGGGGGCGTTGTTGTCACCCTCATTTCGGGGTCTGAATTATCCGTGAGTGGCCCTGCCGCTGGGCTTACTATCATTGTGGCAAATGCCATTGTAACACTAGGTTCTTTTCAAGGATTTTTGGTGGCTGTTATTTTAGCTGGCCTTATCCAAGTAGTATTAGGTGTACTAAAATTAGGCAAGATTGGGAGTTTCTTCCCTTCCTCCGTGATTCGAGGCATGCTAGTTGCCATAGGGATTGTTATTATTTTAAAGCAAATTCCTCATGCGATTGGAGATGATTTGGACTTTATAGGAGAGTTTGAGTTTACTCAAAGTTCTGATGGACAAAATACATTTTCGGAAATCCTATCGGCATTTGATACCCTAAAACCAGGAGCATTTATCATCGCATTTTCAGGGCTTCTTATTTTGTTTTCTTGGCCATGGATCATTCGAAAAATTGCGTTTTTGACGGCAATTCCCGCTTCGTTATTTGTGGTGCTAATCGGAGTTCTGACGAATGAAATGCTGAAAATATATTCCCCAGACTTGTATTTAGGTAATTCACAAGAACACATGGTTAATTTACCTATTTTCAATTCAATGGGAGAAATCGCTGGGGGACTGGCAAGGCCGGATTGGAATTATTTGACTAATCCTGCTATCTATTCCATTGCCATCACACTTGCCATTGTGGCCAGTTTAGAAACATTGCTTTCTTTGGAGGCCATAGATTCCCTAGATCCTTTAAAAAGAATTTCTTCTGCCGACAGGGAGTTGGTCGCCCAAGGAGTTGGAAATTTAACAAGTGGATTTCTGGGCGGATTACCCATTACATCTGTGATTGTCAGATCTTCTACAAACGTCTATTCGGGTGGAAAAACGAGAATGTCCAGCTTCATACATGGTTTGTTATTAGTGGTAGCCGTACTTTTTTTACCTCTCTATTTGAATAAGATTCCATTGTCATGTTTGGCCAGTATCTTATTATTTACTGGGTATAAATTGGCCCATCCCAAAGAATTCAAAAAAGTATTTTCAGAAGGTTGGAAACAGTGGATTCCGTTCATCTCAACAATCATAGCCGTTGTAGCCATAGATTTATTATGGGGAATTTTTATAGGTACGTTTATTGGATTGATTTTTGTGGTTCTAACTAATTACGAATCTGTATTTTCTGTCTTCCATAATGGAAATGAAGTATTAATTAAATTCCAAAAAGATGTAACTTTCCTTCATAAACTGTCATTAAAAGAAGCATTTCGAAAAATACCTACGGGTTCGGAAGTTTATATTGACGCATCAAAAGTGCATTTCATGGATCATGATATTAAATTATTAATTACAGAATTTGTGTCAACAGCCAAAGAACGTGGTATTGACGTTGATTTTAAACAAAAATAAAAATGAAAGATTATAGAAAATTACTTTTAAATAACAAGGCATGGGCCAGCGCGCGTCTTGAAGTGGACGAACATTATTTTGATGATTTATCTAAGGGTCAGAGCCCATTATTCCTATGGATTGGCTGCGCTGATTCTAGAGTACCGGCTGAGGAAATTACCCATGCAGATCCAGGTGAGATATTTGTGCATAGAAATGTGGCTAATATGGTGGTTCATACCGACATGAACCTTTTGTCTGTTTTACAATATGCGGTTGAGGTTTTAAAAATTAAGCATATCATCATATGTGGCCATTATAATTGTGGGGGCGTAAAAGCTGCTATGACCAATAAAGACTTTGGCTTAATCAATAAATGGCTAAGAAACATCAAGGAGGTTTATGAAAAACACTATGATGAGTTGCATGCGATTGAAAACGAACAATCTCGCTTTAATGCGATGGTCGAATTGAATGTTAAAGAACAAATTCAAAATTTAGCCAAGACAAGTATCGTTCAAAAAGCATGGAAGAATAGCCAATTACCTCATTTGCATGGATGGGTTTTCGACATCCATAAAGGTGAAATAAAAGAAGTGGTGAATATTTCCGCTGGGGAGTGGGAAAGCCCAGTCTTTAAATACGAATTTGAATAAATGAAAAAGGCCTGAAAATTCAGGCCTTTTTTTCTATAAATTTGTTTTTATTTTCAACTCGTCTAGCTGAGCTTGCGCTAGTGGGGAAGGCGAGTCAATCATGACATCTCGGCCGGCATTGTTTTTAGGGAATGCAATATAATCCCGAATCGAATCAGTGCCTCCAAACAACGAGCATAATCGGTCGAAACCAAAAGCCAAGCCACCATGTGGAGGTGCTCCATATTCAAAAGCATCTAATAAAAATCCGAATTGAGCTTTAGCCTCTTCGGGAGAAAAACCTAACACTTCAAACATCTTGGATTGCAAATCTTTTTGGAAAATACGAATCGATCCACCTCCTACTTCCACCCCATTAATGACTAAATCGTAGGCATTTGCTCTCACTTTACCAAAATCACCAGCTTCCATCAAAGGTATATCTTCGGGTTTTGGACTCGTAAATGGATGATGCATCGCAAACCAGCGATCTTCCTCTTCCCCATATTCTAATAATGGGAAATCGACAACCCAATGAACTTGATAATTATCCGGATCTCTCAGGCCTAATCTTGTTCCCATTTCTAAACGCAATTCGTTCAATTGCTTTCGTACTTTATCGCCATCGCCGGATAAGATTAAAATCAAATCTCCAGGTTCAGCGTTACAAGCCTTGGCCCAAGTGGTAAGATCCTCTTCGCTATAAAATTTGTCTACCGAAGATTTCACAATACCATCAGGTTGAACGCGCGCATAAATTAATCCTTTAGCGCCTATTTGTGGGCGGCGTACAAAATCGGTCAACTCATCTAATTGCTTGCGCGTGTATTCCGCGGCACCTTTCACACAAATTCCCACCACCGTATTAGCAGAATCAAACACTTGAAAATCTTTTCCAGAAGTCAAATCTACCCCTTCCGCTTTAAATTCAACAAATTTCATGTCAAACCTAATATCAGGCTTATCAGATCCATACCATTTCATCGCATCCGCATAAGTCATCCTAGACACGCTGCCAATGTCGATTTTCTTAACCTGCAAAAACAAATGTCGAATCAACCCTTCAAACATATTTAGTATGTCTTCTTGCTCAACGAAAGACATCTCGCAATCAATCTGCGTAAATTCTGGTTGGCGATCCGCGCGCAAATCTTCATCTCTAAAACATTTGACTAATTGGTAATAACGATCAAATCCGGACACCATCAATAATTGCTTAAATGTCTGCGGGGATTGAGGAAGGGCATAAAATTCCCCTGGATTCATGCGAGAAGGAACGACAAAATCCCTAGCCCCCTCAGGAGTTGATTTAATCAACACAGGCGTTTCCACCTCAATAAAATCCTTATTATCTAAGTAATTACGAACTTCCCTGGCCACTTGGTGGCGCAACCGAAGACTCTCTCGAATCGGATTTCTTCGTAAATCTAAATACCGATATTTCATTCGAATATCATCTCCTCCATCCGTTTCATCCTCAATTAAAAAAGGCGGAAGTTTGGCGGGATTTAAGATCCGTATGTTTTTGATTTTTATTTCAATATCGCCAGTGGGCAATTTATCATTCTTAGCTAAACGCTCCACCACAACGCCTACAGCCTCTATCACGAATTCGCGGCCCAAACCTCTTGCAATCACAAGCGCCTCAGGACTCGATTTTCCTTCTTCTAACATCAACTGCGTTATGCCATAACGGTCTCTTAAATCCACCCAAATCATTCCCCCTTTATCCCTTGATTTATGAACCCAGCCACATAAAGTCACTTCCTGACCTACCTCTT
>CANKVC010000028.1 GCA_947486835.1 Cytophagaceae bacterium
GCCGAAACCCCCTTGGCAGCTAATTGGTCCAAAAACAATTTAGGATTAGGGAATCTTGTTGGGTCCCACTCAAAAGTACAAGGATAGGACATGCTATGCCAACCAGGCTCCACGCCAATAAAATCCAATGGGAAATCATGTTCCTCAAAACTGTTTACTTCCTTTAAAATATCGTCTTGTGAATACAGCGTGGGTACTCGTTGGGTAAACCCTAACCCCCATTTAGGCGGCAAATATCCACCACCGCTCATTAAATTATAGCGCTGTACGACCTGCATCGTCGACGGACCAGCAAAAACATACAGAGTTGTCCCTGAGGCTGGAACTAATATCTCAACTGCATCGGAATAGGGCTGCGCATCCCATTTTTTATTGGTATTTCGATCTTGCAGTTCAGGAGGATTTTTAGAATCTACCCGAACACCCGTTCCCGCATAAACCGTAATGTATTGAGCCGCGTCAATTAAAACTCCGTAGCCTTTGGTGGACACATAAAATGGCACAGGCGCGTGCGTTCGACCATTATCCTTCCCCCCAAAGTGATCCATGTGGAGATTTAAAATTCGACCCCGCTGATTGACCGTTTGAAAATTTAAACCTAAACCAAAAATTTGCTCTTCTTTTTGAAGCGGAAATTTTAGGTACGTTTTACCGTCAATGACCTTGACTTCGATCGCCCCTTTGTCTAATGGAAATTGGGTTTTAGGCAAAATTTGGAGCGCGGCCAAATTAGCCTTTCCTCCTGCTGCTTTTAATAAACTGTGTTTTTGTGGTTTGCCCACTTCCGCTTTCCAAATCCCTGGATAGCTTTCTTTCCAAATGACAGGAACTTGAGCAAGCATTGTTGACGCTGACACGAATAAAGCGAAAGCAAGATGGAAAATCTTCATAGCCAAAAAATTTAGACCTATTTATTTTTTATAAGCAATGCGGTAGATAGACCCATTCAGATCATCACACACATATAGAGCACCGTCAGGTCCTTGTGCTAATCCGCAAGGACGATGTTGGATCGGACCGGAAGGTTTAACTAGATCAATGCCGGAAAAATTATCTGCAAAAATCTCCCACTTGCCACTCGGCTTATTATTTACAAACGGAACAAAAGCAACTAAATACCCTTTTTTCAATTCAGCCGATTGGCCATGGAAGGCTACAAATGCACCATTTCTATATTTTGCAGGAAACATTTTACCTGTATAGAAAAGTAAATCATTCGGCCCCATATGTGCTGGAAAAGCAACGGTAGGATTTATGGCCTTCTCGCCCCCTACCTTCTTACCATCCCCACCATACTCGGGAGCTTGAATTTTTTTGTTTTGAAATTGGTCATAATAGATATAAGGCCAACCCGCATCATCTCCTTCATGCAATTCGTAAATAGCCTCTGCAGGCATTTCTTGGCTTTGCTTAGGCGTATAAAATTGAGGATAAAAATCATGAAATTGACCGCGTCCATGCGCAGTGATAAATAAGGAATTGGTCTTTGCATTCCAAAAAGTACCCACCGCATTTTTTATTCCGGTCGCATAACGCGTCCCATCTTTAAATCCTTGGTTTAATTTATCTGCATTGAATTTCCAAATTCCACCGGCTGAATCTAAAATAGAGCAAGGAACCATTCCAGTTCCGGTACCTGGTATTCTGCAAGCGTCATTATAAGAACCAATGGAAACATATAAGTTCGATTTGTTATCGAATGAAAAAGGTTTCGCATTATCCCGGCCATGATCTAGTAAACCATTAACTATATTTTCAGGATTTTCTGTATCGATTACCTCCTCATTTGCATTCAACTTATAGCGATAAATGCCCTTATTAGACGAGGCGTACAGATATCCTTTATTGATTAAAATACCTGTTCCCGTATAATTTCCGAAAAGCTTCGTCTCGTCGATGACCCCATCTTTATTGGTATCACGCAACAAATAAATCCCTTTCCCCTCCTTTAATTTAGATAATTTAGCATAAATATCCCCATTTTTCGAAATGGTCATGTGCCTAGTTGCTCCCAAATCAGAAGCCAATACTTGGACTACAAATCCTGCAGGTACTTTGATATCGGTGGTTTCAACTACCTTCTTCGTAAGTTTTGTATTCCATCGATACGAAATAAAACTAAAAGAACTGAAGAGCACTAGGCCCAATAAAACGAATTTTAGATTTGAATTTTTCATAGAATTAAGAAGTAATCTAGCCCATTTGAAAGCTGATTATTTTTAGGTTTAGATAAGCTAATAACTTATAAAACTATATTTTCTTTTCGGGAGGAACAAATTTATATTGGACAATTTTGGATCTACCATGACCTGACCTTTCATGGTTTTTTTGAATCTGGCAAATCTAGCTTTTGATTTGCCTTGAAATTTTGATTAATTTGAGGTTCAAAATAAACAACAATGAAAAATACAATTACCTTATTTTTAAGTTTTCTTATCATGTCAATTATGACATCAACAGCTAAATCCGTGGGAGATGAAAGTCTTGAGGGTCGTTGGGATATTACGGTGACCAAAGGAGATAAAAAACTCCCATCATGGCTTGAGGTAAATCACTCCGGCATCAGAACGTTAACGGGGTCTTTTGTGGCCGATGGTGGAAGCGCTAGACCCGTTTCCAAAATAAATTTCAAAGATGGTAAATTATCCTTCCGCATCCCTCCACAGTGGGATGATTCAGACCAAGATTTACAAGTAGAAGGTACGCTTGAAAATGGAAAATTATCTGGCACCATGATCACTTCAAAAGGAGAAAATTTGACTTGGATTGGCGTAAGAGCACCCAAATTATGGCGCGAAAAAGAACCTGTTTGGGATAAACCTATCACCCTATTTAATGGAAAAGATTTAACGGGTTGGGAGACACTAGGAACGAAGAAAAATCAATGGATTGTGGAAGATGGCGCATTAAAAAGTCCTAAGTCAGGGGCTAACATCCGGACAAAAAACACCTATAATGACTTTAAATTACATATTGAATTCAGATATCCCAAAGAAAGTAATAGCGGTGTCTATTTAAGAGGACGCTATGAAGTTCAAGTTTCAGATAGCAAAGGTATGCCTCCGTTGAAAGATTATTTAGGCGCTATTTATGGATTCATTTCTCCATTAGAAATGGTGGCAAAAGAGCCGGGTGAATGGCAATCCTTTGATATTACTTTAGTGGGCCGATTGGTCACTTTGGTCGGAAATGGGAAGCAAATCATATATAAGCAAGAAATTCCAGGTATCACTGGAGGTGCCATGGATTCCAATGAATCTGAACCAGGACCCATCATGATTCAAGGAGATCATGGTCCTGTGGAATACCGAAACATTATCTTAACTCCAGCAAAATAAAATTTTTATAGGGCATATTTTTGCCCTATTTTTTTAACCTGATATGCGTAAAACTACTTTTTTCTGGGTTTTTATTTTCATTCAAACGTTAGGCTTTTCAGCTAGCGCAAGAGGTCGAATTGTCCTTGCCGACTCTAGTAAATTCCAAACGATATCTAATTTGGTCTACGGAAATGCCCCCGACCATCGCAACGAATTAGACATTTACTTGCCTAAAAAGCATGGAGCAAAAACACCTATGGTCGTATTTATTCACGGGGGATTTTGGTCCAAAGGCGGGAAGCACCAATTGCCTAAACCTTTAATCGATCTGCTGGTCGGCCAAAAAGGGTATGCCATGGCTTCCATTAATTACCGTTTTGTCAAAGTGGGTTCCAATAAATATCCCACTCAAATGGACGACGTAAGCCAAGCATTGCAATACATTTCAAGCAAAGCCGATAGCCTTGGTTACAAGAAAAAGTCTTTCGCATTAATTGGCGCCAGTGCTGGAGCACATTTAGCGCTCATGTATGCCTACGCGAATGATTCACAAAAAATGACGAAAACGGTGGTGGATATTGTGGGGCCGACAGATTTATCTGATAGCACCATTCGGGGCCGACAAGGCATTGCGGATGCGACCATTAGTTATTTTTTAGGTAATCCGGATGCCAAAGCAGAAATTGCAAAAACATCTAGTCCATTATTCAATTTGAGTAAAAAGTCTGGAGTACCCACCGTTATTTTTCATGGCGAAAATGATGAGTTGGTGGATGTACATCAGGCTAAAAATTTACATGCTAAGCTAGTTCAATTAGGCATCAAGACTGAATTGAATTTGTACCCCAACGAAACCCATGAAATGAAAAAAAGCCTAGCCGATGTTTTTATCAAAACAGCTGCTTGGCTTGAGAAAGTATATCCGATTCGCTAATCGATCAACATCTGTTCCACTTGGAAAAGAGTCGTAGATTTAGGGTCATAGGTAATTTTGATCGCCGCCATTTCCGCATCGCCAAAAACCTGAACACGAGTAAAATTCATTAAAGTAGCTTTTTGATTATTAATCAAAATAGGCTTATCCGTAATGAAACGATGAGAATCGCCATTCACTAAAAACACTTGCTTGCCATATTTCTGGGTCAACTCACTTAATTTATTGACCACTTTTTCAAATCCTTTGCTGGGCTTCATGTCTTTATAAAACATATCGGCTTGAGTAAAAAGCATAAGTCCCTTTTTATCTTGAGCGGCTGCAAATACCTGTTCAAGCCAGGCCAAATTTGCCTTTTCACGGTCGATAAATTCTTGATTATCCCCTGCATCTTTGAAATTATTATTGGATCCCACTAAATGGATCGTCGCAAACTGAAGACCTCCATAGGTCCATAAATTGTTCTCAACATACTTCCCAAAACCAGGAGATTTCGCCTGAGAAACTAAATTAATTTTCTTCTTCCCAAAGCTTTTATCAGATCCATAAAACATTTTCCTAAGTACATCCAATCTTTCGAGTGGATCATATTCGCCAGCAGCTTTGCGATTGCAATCCGTCCATTCATTGTCGCCAGGCGTATAAATCAGTGGGGGCTCAAAGGTTTCAAAATAGGCATGCATGCGCTCAAAATATTCGGTTGAGCAAAGGCTTGATCCCGATTTGAAATCCCCAACATGCACGATAAAATCAGGTTTTTCTTGATTTAAGGTTTTGATCACTCGCTCAAATTTTGGGTAGTCATTGGGCACCCGATATGGCATGTCACCGAAGGCAACAAAAGTGAATTTCTTTTGTTGGCCCGAGGCCAACAAAGAAATAAAAAGAGCACAAAAAACAAGAGATAGACGCAAGTGATTCATAGTAGATTTTTTTAATATCATTTTCGTTGGTAAGTTGAACTCGTTTGTTTTCCGTCCACATCCGTAAAAACGAACGTATACAGATTGGCGTTAGTCCAACTATATTGCACGCTTCCTGTTTTGGCGCCTATTTTATAGGTCAACAAATAACTAGAAGCTGTGGGTGCGGAAAACGCGGTAATCGACGCCCCATTCAAAGGAGTTAATGCGGGCCTCAATGGACTTGAAAATGCCTGTGGAATAATTTGATTTTCAGGCGCAGGGGTAGAAGGATCCACATTCACCTTCCCTTTCATCGAACCCACTACATAGGGATAATCATTCGTTCCATGGTAATGATATACGCTATTTGACCCAACATGCCCATGAGATTCATCCAGTGATTTCATGGTAGAACCATCAGGTTCTTTTGCCCCATACACGGCAAAACCATCTAAAGCAAAAGCAATGGGTTTTAGACCTGAAGTCGCCGATAAATGTAGCGGGGCGGCGTGGTAATGATAGTCATCGCCTTTGCCACAATGGCCACCCCACTGATCTAATTCGCCAATCAAAAAGGAATCTTCTCCTCGGTTGTTCAAGGCATTAAAAATGGGAACTCCGTTGACCGCAAGTGCCACAGCGCCCTTCATAAAATTTGTTTTTGTACTGACAGGAGTAGCGGCATACACAGGCGCTAAGGGAATAGACCAATGATTTGTCCCGTTATAGGGTTGGGATATAGGTACCTGCTGTTGCCAACTTGTGATCCCAACCATCATGTTATGTGACGGAATTCCATTCGAGGATACATAAAAATAGGTATCATCCCACTTGGTCGCCAACGAAGCAGATTTATAAGGCGTGAATGCAGAATCAATAAAGGATGTGCTCGTTTTTGTGATCGTGGTGCTGGGAGTAACGGTCGTTCCACCCGTGGTTGTACTGGTCGTGCTTGCTGGCGTAACATCAGAGGAAGTTTTACAAGCCAGAATGAATGCTCCTAGGCAAAAACTATACAAGGCTACTCTTTGTAAGGGGAGAAAGTAGACTTGGTTTTTAAGTCTATTACTCAGCGTCAAGATAATCAAAAGGAACATTAATAAATACCCTAAAGACACCAAATCAAACATTTTTATAAATCGAATTTGATTATTTATACTATTTCTTTGGGTGTAATCCTGATGAATTTGTGTGTATTTTTTTATTTTGAATAAGGCCAACTTAAGATCATTTTTGGCCAAAATAGCAGTAGGAATTCTCACTAAATTACCTCCATTTTGCTCTAAAATTATTTCTTTTGTGGTTGAATAAAGGAAATTACCCGAAACGGTTTCACCATTTTTCAAATGCCAAACTTTCAAAACTTCCCCCTGAGAAAAATGACCCCCTTGATGAGCATTTAGCTTCAAGGACAAAAGTAAGAGTAGTAAGATTAGTTTATTTAAATGAAGTAAGTTTCGCATTAATCAAAATTACATTTTCTATTTGTATAGGTAAAAGAAAATGAAAAAAATAACTAAGAGAATAGACAAATTACTATCGTTTTGTCTATCAAAGTGCTAATAACGGAGGTGAAAGCAATAAAATTCTTTAAAAATACTAGTCACTCAATTCAATCAGTTAGTATACAACGGACACTTCAAAACATTCTAAATTTATTTGGTTAATTTTAATCTCCAATTTTTGTATTTCATGCAGAGAAAAAATATTTCTTATATTTTGATTTCAGGTATTCCGATCTTGCTTTTCATTGCATGTCTTTTCCTATTTTCAGTTAATGCCCCCTGGTTAGATGATTTTGAAGTGGGACCCATGACTTTGAAAAACTGGTTGGCCACCGAAGATTTAACCCGACGATTTGATTTAATTTGGGCGCCTAATAATGAGCACCGAGTGGTCATATTGAAATTGTTAGTCTTGTTTAATTATTATGTGTTGGGCCAATTTAACATCCAATGGATGATTTGGGAATCGCATCTTTACCTGATACCATTATTTTATTTTGTATTCCAAATACTGCCAAAGGAAAACAGATGGATTCGTATGGCTAGTTTGATCTTTATCTACCTTAGCTTTCAATATACCTTGTCGAGTTATTGGATGATAGCTGCACTTCAGCACAATTCAGTCATTGGGTTTGGATTAATTTCAACTTATTTATTAGCTAAAAACAAATACTTTTTTGTAGCCGTTTTGTGTACTTTATTGGCTTCCTTATCTAATTCTGATGGCTTATTTTTTATCCCAATTGGTGCCGTTTTATTGTTTCTACAATACCGTTGGAAAGAATTTTGCATCTGGCTTATTGTGCTCATTGGACTAATATTCCTGTTTTTCTTAAAGTACCCAAGCATGAATTACCATGCCTTTGCGTTCCAATTTTTCGTAGAAAATCCACTAAAAAGTTTCTTTGGTTTCTTCATTTTTCTAGGTGGATTTATGGACTTTTTCAAAGAACAATCCATCCCAATAAGACTTTATACCACAGGTCTTTTTGGCTTTGGCATGGTCTTAATCTGGGCTAAGTATTTATATGAATTTGGCAAGGGCACCCTTTCAACGAAAATAAACCTTTGGAAAAAAGGGACCTTAGTGAGTTCAAAGGACCTATTTATTCTTAGCGGTATTTTGTTTTGTTTGACCAATGCACTCATGATTAGCGTGTTAAGAGCCGTTTTTGGAGATTACGTGTATCTCATTGGAAATTATCGGATTTATGCTGCTTTGGCGATACTATTTACGATTTTGCTAGCATTCCAAAAAATTAATGCTGTCCGCACAACATACACCATTTTATTTGTCTCAATTTTCTATTGGGGATTTTCAGCTTATACCTATATACCATGGGTAGTTGCAAATCAAAACCGACTAACACAGTCCTATCTAGACTTTAACTCAAACAAAGGTGGATTGGGCTTTACGGCAGAACAAGTCAACAAATACAAATTAGCGGAAACCCTTCAAGAATTTGAAAAAAAGGGAATTTATCATCCTCCCAAAATCAAATAAAGGAGAGGTTGGGGACCTACATTAAACCAAAAATTAAACAGTATTATTTTATCGCGCCCACAAAGTTCATTAATTCATCTGCGATTTTCCCAGGCACTTCTTCCATAGGAACATGCCCCACATTAGAAAAAATCACCTTTTTACTTCCTTGAATATCTTGGTTAAATCGGTCGGCGTTACTAACATCAATGAGATAATCAAATTCACCCCATAAAATTAAGGTCGGTGTTTTTACTTGATTCGTCTTTCCCAATGGCTTTCCAAAACTTCCTTTAAAAATCTCAAGTGCCGCGGCGCGGTTTCCTTCTCGGACCACAATGTCATGAAAACGTTCCACCTGAGCATCGGTAACTAAATTTTGATCAAAATAAATGGTTTCTAAACTCTTTCTAACCAAAACTTTTGGGGTAAAATACAACAGTAAATTATTTATGACGGGAGTGGAAGCGATCAAAAATCCTAAGCTTCCCTTCTCTTTGGTTTGCGGGTAACCTGCGGCGTCAATTAAAACTAATTTATCCAATCGGCCAGGATGTGTGATTTCATAATTCCAAGCAATGGCTCCTCCCATGGAATTGCCAACCAAAGTAAATTTCTGAACCCCAAGTTTTAAGCAAAGGGAATCAATGAACTCATTGTAAAAAACAAAATTATATTGGTTTTTAGGGTTGGGACCCGTCATTCCAAAACCAGGTAAATCGACAGAAATAGTTCTTCTCCTACCGGCTACCGATTTGACCACCTCGTCCCACGTGTTTAAAGAAGAGGACATACCATGTAAAAGAACTAACGGAATTGAATCCGATTTAGGACCTTCATCGCGAACGTGAACTTGCATGCCCAATACGGGTACAAACTGAGATTTATCTGAAATGTATTTGGGTTTCAAGTCTGCTAAAGGGACATCTGACTCATAAAAGGACGCTAGTAAAACAACGATGCCAACGAATAAGACAGCTAAGAAATATCCAATAAATTTAAATATTCGATTCATTTTAAAATAATTAGGGTCGTTTTGTTTCATGAAAGGTCAAAAATAAATCATTAAATCTATAATCTATGCAAAATGACCCATCCTGCTAAAATTTAATATTGAGGTTAATTCAAAAAATAAATACTGCTTTAATGGCCTATTACATTTTTAAAATTTAACTATCAGGACAATTTTTCCTTCCTTTTTATTACATTTAAAATGAAAATTCAAACCTATGAAAAGAAGAAATATCCTTAGCTATTTAATAGCGAGCCCAATATTAGCGAACATCCATTCGGCCAAACCCATCACCCCGGCACCCCCCAAAAGATTAAAAACCAGCCTAAATGCCTACTCCTTTAATGCTCCATTAATGGCAGGAAAGATGAGCGTGGAGGATATGATGGATTTTTGTGCTGAACATGGTTTTGAAGGATTAGACTTAACGGCTTACTATTTACCCGGCTACCCCACGGTCCCTTCAGATGAATACTTGTTTAAACTAAAAAGAAAATGCCATCAAATTGGCCTTGAATTAAGCGGAACAGGTTGTCGAAATGACTTTGTTTTTGCGGACAAATCAGCTAGAGACCGAGAAATCCAATTGGTCAAAAACTGGGTAGATGCCACCGCAAAATTAGGGGCGCCGGTGCTCCGAGTATTCGCTGGCAAAAGTGAATTACCTGGATATTCATGGCAACAAATTTCCAACTGGGTAGTCGATTCGCTCAAAGAATGTACCGAATACGCGGCAAAAAAAGGGGTGATCATTGGCATTCAAAATCATCATGATTTCATAAAAACGGCTGACCAAGTAATTGATATTATTCAGCGGGTCAACAGCCCATGGTGTGGGCTCATTTTAGATGTAGGAAGTTTTCGTGAAAAGGAAGTGTATGCGGAAATCAAAAAAGCGATTCCCTATGCGATCAACTGGCAATTAAAGGAAACTGTTTTTTCAGGCAAAACTGAGATACCGATCGACCTTAAAAAGACCTTTGAGATCATCAAAGAATCTAATTACCGAGGATATATCCCCATTGAAACACTTAGAAAGGACGACCCTAAAATAATCGTTCCTGAGTTTTTAGCCCAAGTTAAGCCCTATATTTTTTAGGGTTTTAAGAGGTTTTTATTAAAAATATTCGCTTCTCTAAAACAACCTTTACAAAAATATTATTTTGTTAGCGTTGGATACTTAATGCCCAATTGCTCTAAATAGGTTCCATATTTAGTGGGGTCATAATAAAGAGGTTTCATGCGATCCCTGAATTGATCCATGATTTCTTTGTTGAGATGAATGGGCGCGGGATCTTTCTCCGAGATAAATGGAATGTATTTTTGATCCTTCGTTTGCACTTGGGTAAAATAAGTCTTCGCATCTTCGATGATTTTTTTATTGTACAGCATATCAATCAAGGTTAATGCTGTTACTTTCGCGCCGGCTAGAGTTCCTTTATGTGCAATGGGCGTAGCCATCGCGATCGCATCACCCCAATGATGCCCTTTGGTACCATGAATATTAGCGGGATACCGAAGAACGACCGTTGGCACATTCCATGAAATATCAGCAATATCATCCGATCCTCCACCCCATGAAAACTCCACGGATCCTTTTAAGGTATCAATCGTTTTCTTCATTCCATGTATGGGCTTGCCATAATTATCTTTGGCTGGGGCTTCTAATAATTTCTGAACGGCTAAGGCCAAGGTTTCATCATCCTCCGACCATTTTGGCATCCCCACACGCTGAATGTTTTTATACATCGCCTCGGCAATCGGCTTGTTGAAATGACCCGGCCACGCGGTACCTAAAAGCGTATACGACATTTTGGTATCCGTCATCATCGCAGCTCCTTCGGCAATTTTTATCCCTGATTTGAAATTTTTCAATATGTCTTCATACGTCCGCTCTCTAAAATAATACCAAACGTTCGCTTTGGACGGAACAACATTCGGTTGGTCCCCGCCATCAGGAATTACATAATGAGATCTTTGCGTAGGTTTAAGGTGTTCGCGTTTGAAGTTCCAACCGATATCCATTAATTCTACGGCATCTAGCGCCGACTTCCCCCGCCAAGGGGATCCTGCCGCATGGGCCGCATCTCCCTCAAAATCAAATTGAACACTCACTAATCCATTCATCCCATTATCGCCATAATTGGAAGAAAAATCACTACTCACATGGGTGAAAATACAAGCGTCCACTTTCTTAAAAAAACCATCCCGAATGTACCAAGCTTTACTCGCAACTAATTCCTCAGCCACCCCTGGCCATATCACCAAAGTGCCTTGAATATTATTTTCCTCCATGATTTGTTTGGCTGCAATGGCCGCATAAATAATCACCGCCTGGCCTGAATTATGCCCCTCGCCATGCCCTGGCGCTCCTTCTATCATAGGTGCTCGAAAAGCTACTCCAGGTTTTTGAGAAGCTTTAGGAATACAGTCAATATCAGAACCCAACGCGATAACCGGTGAGCCAGAACCCCATGTGGCCATCCAAGCAGTCGGAATTCCCGAAACTCCTTTCTCTACTTTAAAGCCATTTTTCTCTAAAATACCAGTCAGGTATTTTGAAGTTTCAAACTCCTGAAATCCCAATTCTCCAAAACTGAAAACCATGTCCACCATCTCTTGGACATTTTTTTCCTTAGACTGAACAAGGCTTAAAACCTTCGTTTTCATTTGCTCGACAGGGTCTACCGCTTTTTTCTTTTGCCCTAAAACGATAAAAATAGGTGAGCATGCTAAAATCACAAGACAAGCGATCGCCCGAAATTTTACGAATCTTTTCATATTTAATTTGTTGATTTTCCTCGATTAATAAAATAATATTTCATCCACACGGAGCCAAGCAGGCTTACCCTTATTCACGACCTCCTCCTTTTTATCATCTTTAAGTAGATATTTAGGCAAACGTCTAAGTGATAGCGCTTTTATCTTATAATACTTATACATTCCTGGTTTAAGTGGTATATCCTGCCCCATTTGCGTATAGCCATTTCGTTTTTCTGGTTTCTCAGGTTTCACTAATGCCACTCGACTTAATGCGTTAGGGCTATTGCCCGCCAACACTTCGATGCTTACCGGTGGAAACACATCAGAATCCGTTTTTCTCAAATATGAAAAAGTAATTCCCTTAGGCGAAATAGGTTTTTTAAATTCAAACAAGGCTTCTAAATCGTTGTTGAAAAATCCTAACCAAGTATAATCAGGCAATTCACTGCGCCTACCCGTCTCCCTGAAACCTTGAACAAAATCCTTTAAACTATAGCCCCCTTTAGCTGGATATTTAGGATCAGGCTTGCTGAGTAAATAAATCGAATCAGGAATAAAGGCTGATTTATACACTTTATATTCCAAGACACGGCTGGCCAACCAACCCGGTTTCGTAGCCATCACCTTAACCTTTGAATATTTTTCTATTTTCAGCGGACCTCGAGAAACTAACGCTCCTAAACTGTCCGGAGTGGAATCATTTAACGTATAATGAAAAGTCACATCTTTTAAGGTATGCTTAAAAACAAAATCCTCATTGGGCTTTAAAATAAAATTCTCAGTCACTAAAATCGGCGGATTAATCTGTAATTGCTCGTCCTTAGGCACATAACCTGCTTGGATTTTAACCTTAGGAAACTGAGCTTGTATGCCAGCGACTTGGTCTAGGCCAACTCCCGTATTCCAAATAAATACCTCTTTCAACGTTGGTATTTTCCCTAA
Organism: Cytophagaceae bacterium; assembly: GCA_947486835.1. Lineage (GTDB taxonomy): Bacteria > Bacteroidota > Bacteroidia > Cytophagales > Spirosomataceae > Aquirufa. The sequence continues at coordinate 12,865 of CANKVC010000028.1, forward strand.
AAGATCCACCAAAACCTCCTTATTCACTTTCGTACCTGATACAGCCAATGATGTCAAATGCTTACAAGCCGATAATTCCCCCAGAGTCTTTCCAGTAATTTCAGTGAAGTTCAAAATCAACTTTTCTAAATTAGGGAACTTAGTAATTAAACTAATTTCTTCATCTTTCAATGGCATTTTCGAGAGATTCAAGCCGACCAACTGATCAGATACCTTAGATAAATTTTCTAAGGTCTTTCGTTCATATTTTTTACTCACGTAAAAGTCTGCCTGCAAGGCCGGAGCGTCACTCGACAAAGGATAAACGGAGCAAAAAGGAGTATTAGCCGCAGCTAAGTTTGACTCTGAAGCCGCCGAGAAATCATACTCTTTAACTGGAATCAATAGCGCCTGTGCCGTATTTTGTAATTTTTTGGCTAACGAAATAAGCTTGGAATTTGCCCCAAAAGCACCCAGCTTTTTAGACACCGAAGCCCCTTCTTGAACCCAAGCAGTTAATAGCAATACCTCATCTGGACTCAACTGCGCCTTGCCTTTCGGAGGCATATGCTTTTTGTCATCAATAGGTAATTTAGCTCTTTGAATAAAATGACTATTCAATGGATCCCCAGCCTTCCAAATCGCTCCGTTTTTCCCACCCTTTAACAATTTAGCCACCGAACTCATGTTCAATGCGCCTTTAGTCTTTTGGTCATTATGGCAAGATTCACACTTTTGCTTAAATATAGGTTGGATTACCGCCTCAAACACAACTGATTCCTCAGTCAAAACTACAGTCCCACCATCTTTTTCAGGCCATAAATAACCTTCTCCATGCGTTAAATCAGCTCCTCCATGACCGGCTAATAAAAAACTAGCTAAACCAACCGTCACCCCATAAAATAGATTTCTACCTTCTAAATAGCCTTTTTCATAAGCAATAATTAAAAGGACATAAAGCCAATTGACCCCCAAGCCAGCCCACTGATGAAACGTAATTTGCTCCAACTCATATCCGCCTTCGGAAGATAAAAACATGCCGAATATCGCTGTAATAGCAGAAAAAATAGAAGTCAAATACAATAGAAATCTGAAAATTTCCTGAAAAGCCTGCGCATCAATCCACTTTTTAAGCACAAAAATCAGCACTAAAAAAACTCCAAAGCCTATAGGCAGATGCAAGATTAAAGGATGCAAACGACCCAAAAAAGCCAAAGGAATATGGATTTTGTCCGCAAACAAAACAAGCACTAAAATCAAACCCTGTAAAAAAATAAGTAGGCTTGTACTAAGTCTGAAAAATTTATTCATCGTTATAGAATTAGGCCAACAAGCCAGGAAGAACATTACCGGCAATATCAGTCAAGCGATACCTTCTGCCCAAATGCTTATACGTCATTTGCTCATGATTAAGTCCCATTAAATGCTGAACTGTTGCATGGAAATCATGAATATGTACTGGGTCTTTCACCACATTGTATCCAAATTCATCCGTTTCACCATACACTATTCCTGGTTTTACGCCTCCACCAGCCATAAAAATACTGTAGGCACGAGGGTGATGATCTCGACCATAATTGTCGACTGTATATGTTCCTTGGCAATAATTTGTTCGGCCAAATTCACCTCCCCAAATAACCAAGGTCTCATCCAACAAACCTCTTTGTTTTAAATCTGTAATTAAAGCCGCCGAAGAACGATCCACATCTTGTGCCTGCATGGCCATTTCTTTTGGCAAATTTCCATGAGAATCCCATCCTTGATGATACAATTGTACAAAACGAACTCCTGATTCAGATAGCTTTCTGGCCAATAAAGCATTCGCCGCATAGGTTCCAGGAACTAAACAATCCGGCCCATACATCTTAATAATATGATCCGGTTCTTTAGATAAATCCGTCAACTCAGGTACAGCCGTCTGCATGCGATATGCCATTTCATATTGTTGGACTTTTGCCTCCACCTCAGGATCTTTATTCTCATCAAATCCCAATTGATTCAACTCAGCTAATTCATCCAACATCCTCCTACGCGCATTTTTGTCAATTCCATCCGAATCATTCAAATACAAAATAGGGTCATCAGAACTACTAAAAACAACTCCTTGATGCAAGGAATCTAAAAATCCATTGGTCCATAATTTGGAATACACCCCCTGGCCATTCCCCCTACCTCTCGATAGCAACACACAAAACGCAGGTAAATTTTTATTCTCACTACCTAATCCATAGGACATCCAAGCACCCATACTAGGCCTATTCCCCACCTGTGCACCTGTTTGTAAAAAAGTCAATGCAGGATCATGATTGATCGCATCGGTATTCATCGTTCGAATGATACAAAGATCATCCGCGATGTTGGCTATATTGGGAAAGATATCACTAATCCACGCACCCGATTGTCCATATTGCTTGAAGCCGTAAAAAGAGCCCATCAACGGAAACTTATCTTGGCTTGCCGTCATTCCCGTTAATCGCTGATTTCCTCGAATAGAAGCCGGCAAATCCTCGCCAGAGCGCGCGACTAAAGTGGGTTTGTAGTCGAAGCTTTCCAACTGCGACGGGGCACCGTTTTGGCATAAATAGATAATTCGTTTGGCTTTGGGCGCAAAATGTGCCATTCCCAAAGGCATCGCATTCGCCGCAGAATCACCTTTCCATAAGTCAGGGACCAACAACGAGCCCAAGGCTAAACCACCAATTCCTGCAGCTGCCTGTCCGAAAAAGTGCCTTCTTGTTACATTTAACCTACTATTTAAAAATTCATTTTCCATCGTCTTGGTATTAAACTCGAATTAAAGCCTCCTCCATGTTATAAATTAATTGGATCGTCTGCATCAATGCCGCCGTATAAAAACGTACCGCTCCCGGATCTTTTTTATATTCTCCAATCTTCATCAATTTTTCAATTTTATTAGGCTCCTTCTTAAAGGATGCCTGCTCATTTTCAAAATAACGCTTTAAAATAACCAACTCTTTCTCACTCGGTTTCCTGCAAATAATTTTCCTAAAAGCCTTTGATAAAACCACATCTAAACTTCCCTTTTCTGCCGATAAATGACTCGCTAAAACCCTCGAACTCTCCATCACATGCGGATCATTCATCATAACTAAAGCCTGTAAAGGTGTATTCGTCCTACCCCTTTGCACCTCACACTGATCCCGATTACTGGCATCAAAAATCAACATAGACGGAGGAGGAACCGTTCTTTTGATAAAAACGTACATGCCTCTGCGATACAAATCTTGATTGTGATCTTGTATGTAAGTCATTAAGGATCCACGACCAGAAGTAGCCATTTCCCATAATCCCTTTGGCTGATATGGCTTAACACTAGGCCCGCCAATTTCAGGATTTAAAATATCTGCCGATGCCAAGACATGATCCCGAACATTCTCAGCAGGTAATCTGAGACGCGGCGAATGCGATAAATAGATGTTTTCTGGATCTGACTTCAAAGCAGCAGAAGTAGCATCGGAAGACTGTTGGTACGTTGCCGACATCACAATTTGCTTCACCAAGCGCTTCATATTCCAGTGATGTGCTTTAAAATCCACGGCCAACCAATCCAATAATTCCGGATGCGTAGGTAACTCCCCTTGCATCCCAAAATCACCTAAGGTTTTAACAATTCCCCGACCAAAAAACTGTGCCCAAATACGATTCACAAACACACGTGATGTTAACGGGTTCGCATCATCGAACATCCAACGCACTAAACCCAATCTGTTTTGACCATACTTAGCCGTCGAATAAGGAAGAATACTTTTCGGAATTCCCACGCCAACTTCGAACGTAGGCATGTCGTAATTACCCCGACTTAATATATGCGTTTTGCGCATATTAGCAGAATCCTTCATCACCATCACATCGACCGCAAATGTATCCCGCTTGTTAATGAATTTCAACAAACTATTGACGTCCTTTGAGGTAATTCGCATGTTCGGCGGATCAGCAAAAGAAGCATCAATGGTACCAAATAGCCCTTTTTCAGGCACCTGGTTGAAAAATGCATACGTACTGTAATAGTCTTTTTGTGAGATCGGATCGTACTTATGATCATGGCACTTGGAACATTCAAAGGTTAATGCCAAAAATGATTTCCCAAAAGTACTCGTCCGATCATTGATATACTCCACGCGATACTCCTCGTCGATCACTCCACCTTCCTGCGTAATCTTATGGTTCCGGTTGAACCCCGTGGCCAATAACATTTCTTTGTTGGCCCCCGGAATTAAATCGCCTGCCAACTGCCAAGTCACAAATTTCTTGTACGAATAATTAGAATTGAACGCGTGTATAACCCAGTCGCGCCATGGCCACATCGTCCTCAAACCATCATCTTGATATCCATGCGAGTCCGCATAACGGGCTACGTCTAACCACGGCGCAGCCATTTTCTCCCCGAAATGCTTGTTGGCCAACAACTCATTCACAATTTTCTCATACGCTTTAGGATCCGTATCATTTAAAAAACGATCCTGCATTTCAAGCGTAGGCGGCAACCCAGTCAAATCAAG
>CANKVC010000029.1 GCA_947486835.1 Cytophagaceae bacterium
ATATGAAAGTGCCTTGATACATGGTAAAAATAAACCTGAAATAATCACTAAATTAATCGTCATCAATGCCGACAAAGCGGACCGGATAAAAAGAATTCATATGAGAGATACATCGCACACAACAGATATTAACACCATAATGAATGCCCAACCCAGCGAAGAGACCTACTCCGAGCATGCCGACTTCATCATTAAAAATAGCCATAATGATGTGATTTGGCCGCAAGTTGAAAAAATATACAAATCCATTACTGGCTTAACTTTAGTATTATTTCTCTTACTGAACACTTGTTCCATTCCAGTGTTCAGCCAAATAAAAGCGATGACGTTTAACATCCGAATGGATACCCCCTCAGATGGAGTTAATCAATGGAAGTTCCGAACTAAAAATTGCGCTGCACTAATCAAGTACAACCAAGCTGATTTTATAGGCATGCAGGAAGCATTTATCCATCAAATAAAAGATATTTCATTGGAATTGCCCAATTATGCTTGGTTTGGAAAAGGTCGAGATGACGGAAAAGAGTCAGGTGAATTTTCCCCCTTATTTTACAATAAAATTAAATTTACCCTCATGAAGGAAAAAACATTTTGGCTTTCCGATTCATGTGACAAGGTGGGTTTTGGTTGGGATGCCGCTTGCCGAAGAGTGGTTACATGGGGATATTTTAAAGAAAATAAAACAGGCAAGAAATTCTATGTCTTCAACACTCACTTTGATCATTTAGGAAAAGTCGCCAGAAGAGAAAGTGCTAAACTCGTTCTCAAGAAAATAAAAGAAATTGCTGGAAAATCTCCCGTGATATTAACCGGTGATTTTAACGCAACACCCGAAGATGAACCCATAAAAATTATCCTGAATCCAGAGGATGACGATAAATTAATCGATGCTGAAAAGATAAGCAAAAATGGCCACTATGGCCCTTATGGAACATTCAATGCCTTTAAATCTGAGCAACTAGGGAAGCATATCGACTACGTATTTGTCAAAAATGGAGTGTCATGCAGTCAGCATACCACCCATTCGGAAACGTGGGAATCTAAATTCCCTTCAGACCATTTTCCTGTGAGTGCAGTACTACATCTACCCTAATTTGATTTTGGAATTATAGGCATATACCTTAACTTGCACCATGGAAAATTTTATTGTTTCGGCTCGAAAATACAGACCTACAACCTTTGACTCTGTGGTAGGTCAAGCGCATATAACCACTACATTAAAGAATGCGATCAAGTCAAATCATTTAGCCCAAGCATTTCTTTTTTGCGGACCTAGGGGAGTCGGGAAAACAACCTGTGCCCGAATTTTAGCCAAAACAATCAATTGCGAGAATTTGAATCAAGAGGGTGAAGCCTGTGGTAAGTGCGCTTCTTGTCATTCATTTCAAGAAAATACTTCCTTAACGATTCACGAATTAGATGCAGCATCCAACAACTCGGTGGATGATATTCGAAATTTAATTGATCAAGTCAGGTATCCACCTCAAAGTGGTCGATACAAAATTTATATTATTGACGAGGTACATATGTTATCTGCTGCTGCATTCAACGCGTTTTTAAAGACCTTAGAAGAGCCGCCCTCCTATGCTATTTTCATCTTAGCCACGACGGAGAAGCACAAAATCATACCGACCATCCTTTCTCGTTGCCAAATTTTCGACTTTAATCGAATTCAATGGAAAGACATGGCCCAACACTTGGCCAACATTGCCGAAAAGGAAAATATCACAGCCGAGCCGGCCGCATTAGAATTAATTTCGATAAAAGCAGATGGAGGACTTAGAGATGCGCTATCGATGTTTGACTTGAATGTCACATTTTCGGTCGACAATTCATTAAGACACAAAGATGTTTTAGAAAACCTTCACATATTAGATAGCGATTATTATTTTACCCTAACAGACCATTTGGTAGCCCAAAACCATACCGAAACCCTATTATTAGTGGACGAAATTATGCGAAAAGGTTTTGATGGACATCAATTCATTAGTGGATTAATGGAGCACTTTAGAAACTTGCTTTTCGCAAAAGATCCTAAAACGCTTACTTTGATGGAATTAAGCGATGAGTCTAGAAATAAATTTGCCGTTCAAAGTGAGAAGACACAAACATCCTTTTTGCTTTCAGCCATGAGTATTTGCTCACAAAGCGAAATTCATTACAAAAGCGCCAAAAATCCTAGACTACATTTAGAACTTAGCCTTTTAAAAATAAATTATCTACCCTCCTTATTCAAACCGAACAATCTAGTTGCCACGGAGGGCGCTGCCGGAAAAAAGTCTGAGTCCCCAGTTGGCACTACGGGGACTGAAACAAATGAAACTGTAGTTCAAAGCGTTCCTACCACAAACGTTCCTGTAAAAGAAGAAATAGCTGCAGTTACCGAAACTGCCGCTGACTTACAACCAGAACCTACGATCGAAATCATTAGCGATTTAGAACAAATGGCAACCGACCAAATCGTCGAGTCAGAAGAAATTGATTTACCTATTTCTTTGCCAGAACAATCGGTAGCTAGCCCTGCAGAGGCGCCAGTGTTAGATCCTGCCGTAATTAAAAGTTCTATCTCAACTTCAGGCTTAAGAAGTGCGAAAAATATTTTGGATTCGAAAAATGAAACGAGTGAAAAAGACTTGCACTCCGACCATCATGCCGATCAAGAAGTAAAAGAAATTACACTAGAAGAATTGCAAAGTGAATGGACGCAAATTGCTAATAATTTCAAAACGGCTAATTTGATCAATAAGTATGTCATGATGAATAGGCCTATTCAAGTGATGGGAAACTCCATTCATATTTCTTTTGAAAATGAAGTTCAAATGCAACAATTCAACGAAAATATCAAGTTGGAATTGCTTACCAATTTAAGGACTAAATTAAAAAATCATTTGATTGATATCGAATTAGAGCTAGTAGAACAAGAAAAAAGTGAAAAAAAGATGTTGTATACGCAATCAGACAAATACAATTTCTTAGTCGAAAAGCACCCCGTAATTTCCGAGTTAAAGCAAAGATTTGGGTTAGATCATGAATTTTAGCTTAGCGAATTTGCCCATTTCCTTTCACCACCCACTTTTCCGTGACTAATTTTTCAAGTCCGAAAGGTCCTCTTGCATGTAGTTTTTGAGTGGATATACCCACTTCCGCACCCAATTCAAAAATACCTCCATCGGTAAACCGAGTGGACGCATTCCAATATACAGCCGCAGCATCCACAGAGGCCAAAAATAGATTTGCTTCTAATTCATCCGAACTGATAATGGCTTCAGAATGCCTTGAAGAATACCTTTCAATGTGAATTAAAGCCTCATGTAAATTTTGAACTACTCGAATGGAACAAGCAAAATCCAAAAATTCTCGACCAAAATCAGCCTCTTCCGCCTTCTGTAAATAAGGATAATTTAGACCAGTTAACACATTAAATGATAGTGCATCTGCATAGACCATCACCTTGTATTTAACTAATTCATTAGCGGTTTTTGTCAAAAAATCAAGAGCAATCGATTCGTGCAATAATATAGTATCAAGCGAATTGCAAACAGAGGGACGACTAACTTTAGCATTGACAACGACGGAAACAGCCATAGCGATATCAGCCGTTTGGGCAACATAGGTATGGCAAACACCGGCTCCTGTTTCTATCGTAGGCACCATGGATTCTCTTCTGACACGCTGTATTAAAGCATCAGATCCTCTCGGAATAATGACATCTACGTATTTTACTGCATTTAAAAGCGTGGAAACATGTTTACGATCAGTAGGCAATAGTCGGACTAAATCAGGTGAAAGTCCTGCTAAAATAAGCGCTTGATGAATCAATTGAACTAAAATTACATTTGAGTGCCAAGCATCAGAACCTCCACGCAAAACAGCTGCGTTTCCAGACCTAATACAAAGAGCAGCGACGTCAACCGTAACATTGGGTCTGGATTCAAAAATTACGCCTACAACCCCCAGAGGCACGGATATTTTTGTTAATTTCAATCCGTTGGAGAGTAATTTATCAGTTAAAATTTGCCCTGTAGGATCGGTAAGTTTCGCTATTTCAAGTACACTTTTGGACAAATGACTAATTCGGTCGGAATTCAATAGTAAACGATCCCTCATAGGATCATCTGCGGAAATTGAAGCTAAATCTTTTTCATTTTCAGCTATGATGGCTGCTGAGTTTTCAAGTAATAACTGGGCTAAAGAAAATAAAATTTCGTTTTTCTTTTCAGACGTAGCCAAAGCCAATGAGGTAGAGGCTCCTCTCGTTAAAGCTAATTGCTCAATAATTTCATTCTCTGAAAAAGACATAGTCAATTATTTATTGATTAAGATTTGACCCAGCAACGTCATTAAAAATCATATCCAAAAGTCAAATAGGTAATCGGAGTTTTCACTTCGCCATTGTCGACTCCAAAGGCATAATCAAATTTGATGAAGTAGCCCAATAAATTAGCCCGTGTACCCAACCCATATCCAAACAAAAATGGATTTCTAAAATCCGTAACGGTCGCCTTAAATGGATTTGTACCGCCACCGTATACATTGGTGTTAAACCCATTCGTCCGAGAAAAAGGATTGGTTCCGGTCCAAGCACTTCCTATATCGGTAAATCCAATAAACTGGAATGAATTCATGAATCTAGATTTCGAAAAATCTGGACTTAATAACGACTTAAGAGGAATCCGAAGTTCTAAATTGACCAATAAATGACTATTTCCAGACAACTTATTCATGTTGAATCCCCGCAAGGAAGTTGCAAAATCACTCATAAAAACATCCCTTTGCGCGATACCTTGCATACCTAAAGGGTTCTCCTTATTTCTAGAATCCGTGTTAATAAATAACCAATTATCCATGCCACCTAATATGGTTTGTCGGGCCGCCGCACCCAAAGCATGCGAAGCTGAAATTCGACTGGCTATTAAAAAAGTATTGGACAGTTTAAGGTAATGACGCGCGTCAATTTTAAAACGATTAAAACCTAAACCATTTGTTAATCCCAATTGGTTTTCTGCTGACACATTCATCCTAAAACCAGTTCTCAAATTTTCTGCCCAATGAATCGTATTGTCAAACGTATACTCCAATTTTGTCCCACCATAAGTAGCTAAATCTTCTGGCGTGGCTAAATTAAATTGATCGAAAGCTCTATTTGATGTAAATATCCCTGAAAAAGATAATTTATTTGACAGATCAAATGGATAAACTCCTTTAATTTCCAACCGATTAAATCGTATTTTTTGAGAATACGTTTCGGTCTGCTGATCTAATACCTTACGATCAAACCTAACAAACCAGTCAATTTTATTTGCTAAATAAGAATACTCCCCCCACAAATCAGTGTTTTTTAAATTTGAAGTAACAAATATCCCTGTTCTTACTAAATGATTTTCTAATAAATCATTCATCTTAACCTCAAAAGAATAACCTAATCCTCTCACTGGGTCGACTTTAAAATTGCCTTCCGAATTGTTAATGACAAAAGAATTTTGATATTCAATGGGTCCTGTCAATTTTCCTGATTCCTTCCGAAGTCTTAAACTCGCTTGGCGATCTAAACGTGCTTTTTTCAATTCTGCATTTCGCTTATCACGAGCAGTTAAGTTCTGATTTAATGTACTATCTACGACCGCATCTTGAAAAGTAGGATCCAAATTTTGATTGCTATCTAAGGTAGGAATCCATTGACTCGTCTGAAGATTAAAAATTACGTCCGTTGGCATATACTGTAATTTATCCGTCAAATTATCCCGACTTTTAAAAACAATTTTGTCCTTGACCCAATCAAAACTATCCCACGTACCAGTGCGAATGGGATTAAAAGAAAATTTATCCGAATTGATGTGATAGGAAACCAATTCGTTTCCAGAATATTGCTTGACCAAAAGATAGATTAAACTATCAGAAACAGCCCTAACGTTAAAATAATCCCCTTTATGCGAGAAGACTCTTTGTACTTTTGAAGGCTCATCAGCTCGCCAACGGTACAATGAATGAATCCCATCTTTGCCCAAATTATTTTGTAAACTATCATCATAGCGATCAGAAACATAATAAACATCCCCCGTGGTACCCACCCAATGCGCCTCGGTTTCATCATACGCATCTTGGGTAATAGGAGAAAAACGATTTCGTTTTAAATCATAAATCCCCACATCCACTTGCCCATTTCGCAGCGTACGCACCAACATTCGCTGCGCATTACTCGATAATTCAAAATCTAAAAATTGCCAATCCCCTAGGCTCTTTCGAGCTTCCATCCGAATGGAATTTCTTTTCTCGGTTAATGGAGCAAAAGTCTGCAGCCATGATTTACCTTCATTCTGATATAAAACAGAAAGGCTATTTGTCTTTGACCAAAAAACAAGTGGCCCTCTCCCATTTGAAATTCGCAATGGATCCTTTAACCCCGTTTTAAATATTTCATTCGTCTTCTTAGTCTTCAAATTCATGAGTTGAATTTGAAATTTACCTGACTCATCAATCACATAAGCCAACCAATTTCCATCGGAACTAACTTTGAAATCGCGTAACACTTCTCCCCGATTTAATTCTTTTTGAATTAATTCAGTGATGCCCTGAGTGGCAACCGTATTTACCTCATACTGCTTAGATTCTGACAAATAAAATTCATACCATTCCTTCAAAAACTTAGCAAATGGCCTACGCAATGTGCTCGAAATACTAGATTGATCATTCCGAATGATGCGCGTTAAATTTAAAATATTGCCAACGGGCTGCTTGCCATATGTTTTGGCAATATAATTCCAAATTGATTGACCCAATAATTCAGCCTCCTTGCCTCTTGCCAAGGAAGGCTTCCTTACTTTATTCGATGAAACAACCTGATACATATATTGATTCATCTCAGGTGAATCACCATAAGCAACGTAGGCTGAAATTCCAGCTAAATACCATTCAGGAAGACTTAGCAACAGTGAATTTTGCAAAACATCCTTTATGCTACCCCCATAAAGCATATCATGCACATATACTTTAGAAATTTGTTTGATTAAGTTTTTTCGGAAGTTCGTTAAATCCTCGCTGAAGGAAATTTCAAGCCTAAATTTGGATAAATTTTCACTTTCCACTTCATCTGGATTATCCAAACTGATTCCACTATTTGACTGCAAAAGTTCAGATTGAGACGGATAAACAAATATTTTAGTTTTCTGAAAAGGAGTATAACTAAGCAATTGTGTGATTTTCTGAAAATCACTTTCAGCAAATTGAATAGTTGATTTGGCTAAATTTTCATTTTTCCCAAAATAATACACTTCAAAATTTTGGCTTGAAAAAAAATGCCATACAAATTTTTGGTATTGAATTCGAGTCTTATCAAATGGTCTTTGCGATGGGTAAAAATCTTGCGCAATTAAACTTGTGCAAAAGTTCGCCAACAATAAAACCAATATGTATTTAAATATAATACGCATTTAGGGAAACTCAGAAAATCAAATTTAACGATTTAAATGGAAAATAAATGATTAAACCTTCGAATTGATGCGTCTGGATGAACCATTTTTTTTCCTTGAAGTTCACTTACAAATTCATTAGCAAAATAAGGAATTAATGAAACCCCTTTTGAACCAAATCCATTAAAAATACCGACTGGTTTTTCCGGATGCATGCCGACAAAAGGTCTTCGATCCTGTGTAGCTGGCCTAATACCCACCAATTTTTCTATTTCAATATAATCGCTCAATTGGAATTGGGCCAACTTATCTTTCAATTCCTCATGGGCAGAGACCGTAGGCTCAGATCCAAATTCATCCCAGCGATAAGTAGCGCCTACTTTATACGCGTTCTGTCCAATCGGCAACAAAAATCCATTTTTATTCAAGATGAATGACGGATCTGCTTGATCCGTTTGAATTTTAAGCAATTCACCCTTGGCCGGTAAAAAATTCAAACAAGACCACAAAGAATTTTTCATTCCATGAAATCCTTCACAAAAAATGACCTGAGTAAAATCTGAAATATCTGTTTGACCGTCAACAAACTCTTTATTAAAAAACACACCCATCTCACGAAAAAAGAATCGAGATGAACGTAATAAATGAGGCACATCCACCCAGCCAGCTTTTTTTACCCACACCCCATCTACTTTCCAATCCAAAAATTCATTGTCAATATCCTCGCGCCTGGCGTTCAACCAATCTGCCATTTCTACATTGGCGAAGGGTCTGAATAATGGCATTGGGAAAAAGAAGGAAGCATTTACCTTTTTTTCTAGCGCTTGGTAAAATGGAAATAGGTACGTGAAAATTTCATTGGCTAGCCATGTTGGTTCTAATTTTCGACCAGTAACTGGATTGAAAATACCACCTGCAGCAATTGAAGAAGTAAAATGAGTTTGACTAGAATCCCAGATTTGGAATTCAATATTTTGTTGATGTAAATGATGAGCCAGTATTGTTCCGGCCAAACCATGGCCCACAATCAAAATAGATTTATTTGATTTCACCTTGAACTCTTCGTACGTGTTCTAAAACAAACTCTACTTGTTCATCCATACTCCTAAAAGAAGTATCAAGATCAATCGCGTCAACTGCCCGCTTTAGAGGTCCTTCACTTCGATTCGAATCTATTTCATCCCTCTTCCGCAAATTTTCAACAATCTCCTCTAATGGCAAATCCTCCCCTTTCTGTAAAAGTTCCAATTTACGACGCTGAGCCCTAATATGAGGTTCAGCGGTCATGAATATTTTCAATTCCGCTTTCGGAAAAACAACCGTGCCAATATCACGTCCATCCATCACAATCCCTTTTTTCTCCCCCATTTTTTGTTGGAGCGCAACCATCGCATGACGAACGATTGGCAAAGCACTCACTTGGCTAACCATATCCGAAATAAACATCATTCTTATTTCGTTTTCGACATTTTCACCATTTAAATACGTATCAGAAGATTGTTTAGCTGGATTAAAAACAAAAGTTATTTCAATTTCTTTAAGCGCATTGGCCACTTGGTTCAAATCCAATAAAGAGATATCATTGCGATGAAAATACAAGGCCACTGCTCGGTACATGGCACCGGAATCGACAAACGCATAATGCAAAACAGCGGCAACATGACGAGCCGTTGTACTTTTTCCACAAGAAGAAAATCCGTCAAGCGCTATGACTATTTTTTTTGACATAATTTAATAAACGCGTTAATGGCCTCAAAACAAGCATCTGGGGCCTCATATTGCCCTTGATGACCAACACCTTGTAAAATTACTAATTTATGTTGGGCTTTATCTTGTAAAACATCTTTAATTAAATCCGTAGAAATTAATGCATCATCACTCCCCTGAATAAATAAAAATGGGATTTTAGTTTTGGCTAAATACAACTGATAATCAGGCCTATTTTTCATCGCTATAGAAGAAGCAATTAAGCCTACTGAAGGTATATCTTGATATCGAGCAATCAAATTATTTCTTAATTCATTATGAGTTTCGGCAAATTTTGGCGCAAATAAATTTGGCACAAATGGGCCTAAAAAATCTTTAACAGGGTATTTTTTAAGAAAATCAATGGTTCGTTGGCGCCCGATTTTTTTCTCTTCTGTATCCGCAAATGGACTCGAATGAAGCATCACCACTTGATGAATTTCACTAGGAAATAATTCTGCCATAGCCAGTGCCACATAGCCCCCCATCGAGTGACCTACTAAAATGAATTTAGTTTCAAGAGGTAAATCTGACATGATTTTAATGGCATAATCCTTCATGTCCAAACAATTCGTCCAGGTAGAATAGTCGACTACAATGCATTCAAAGGGCCAAGAAAACAAGGGTAAAAAATCAGACCATACGCGTTGGTCTTCCCCAAATCCGTGTAGAAAAACGAATTTAGTTGGCATATCAATAATACGTATTTAACAATCCCAAGAGTGTAAAAAGCAATCCGATAAAAGCGGAAATACCTCCAATTAAACCAAGTCCAAACACACTTAGTACTATACCAATCACTAATAGAGTAACACCAATTTTCAATCGAGGTTCCCAATGATTAGCACCCGATTTTTTTTCGGCCAACTTGTTTTGAGCTTTAAATTTTCGAATAGTCTGAACCACTTCCTTGTGGTGTACCTTTTTTTGGAATTTCTTATCTCGTATAGAATTAAGATTCCTTGAGGAAGAATGAATATTATTAACAACAACGTTTTGATTTGCAGACCCTATCAATAAAGATTGAGAGGGTGACACAAGAGAAGATTCAATTGGTAAAACCTGAGAACGACTGGCTAACAATTGGGGCTCTTGCCTATCAGCATAAACATTTCGAGCTACATCATGAGAAAAGTAACCTTTAGAATGTGAGCAAGCGCTTACGGCTAATACTAAAAAGAGAAAGATTAAAATTTTAAAATTAAGCGACATGATCAATTTGATGGAAAACAGTACGTTCAAACTTAGTTTTTGCATACGTTAAGTCTACCTTGAAATCTTTTAAATTTTCTTGAGATGGAATTTCATACATCGCATCATTCATGATGGCTTCCATGATAGACCTTAAACCTCTAGCTCCTAATTTAAATTGCATCGCTTGCTCCACTAAATAGCTCAACGCTTCCTTAGAGAAACTTAATTTAACGCCCTCCATATCAAAAAGCTTGCTATATTGCTTCACAAGCGCATTTTTAGGTTCAGTTAAAATAGACAATAAAGCTACACTATCTAAAGGATTCAAATAAGTAATCACAGGAAGTCGACCTAATAATTCAGGAATCAAACCAAATGATTTTAAATCTTGGGCCGAAACATATTTCATAATTTGATCTTGTTCAAAAGACTTATGAAAAGTATCATCCCCTGAAAAACCAATAGGTCGAGCATTTAATCTTTTGGCGATATGTCGTCCAATTCCGTCAAAAGCACCGCCACAAATAAATAGGATGTTTTCCGTATTGACCGCAATCATTTTTTGATCCGGATGTTTCCTCCCTCCTTGCGGTGGAACGTTAACGATGGAACCTTCCAATAATTTCAATAACGCTTGTTGGACTCCTTCACCAGAAACATCGCGAGTAATGGATGGATTATCTGATTTTCTAGCAATTTTATCAATCTCGTCGATGAAAACAATGCCACATTCCGCTTTAGCCACATCGTAATTAGCAGCCTGCAAAAGTCGAGTTAAAATAGTTTCTACATCCTCTCCTACGTACCCAGCCTCCGTAATCACGGTTGCATCAGCGATACAAAAAGGCACCTGAAGTCTTTGAGCTAAAGTTCTGGCCAAATAGGTTTTTCCAGTACCGGTCTCCCCTACCATTAATATATTTGACTTCTCGATCTTCACTTCGTCATTTGACGCTGGTTGCATCAAACGTTTGTAATGATTGTATACGGCCACAGAAAGATGTTTTTTTGCTTCATCCTGCCCGATCACATATTCATCTAAATACGCTTTTAGATCTTTGGGTTTTACTAATTCGAACTTTTTATCAGACGTTTTTTCTTTCCCCTCTGACCCTAATTCCTCTTTAACAACTTCGTATCCTTGTTGTAAGCAATTGTTACAAATATGACCTTCTATTCCGGACAATAACATGCCCACTTCATTTTTGGAACGACCACAAAAAGAGCAATTAATTTTTTTAGTTGCCATGAATTAGACAGTCCTAGTTAAAATCTCATCAATCAAGCCATATGCTTTAGCTTCTTCTGATTTCATCCAATAATCTCGATCAGAATCTTTTTCAATTTCTTCAAATGATTTACCTGAATGCTTAGCTAAAATTTCATACAATTCTTGGCGTATCTTGACAATTTCCCTAGCTGTAATTTCAATATCACGAGACTGTCCTTGCGCACCACCGGATGGTTGGTGAATCATGATTCTCGCATGTTCTAATGCTGAACGTTTTCCGGCAGCACCACCTGCCAACAAAACAGCACCCATCGAAGCAGCTAATGAAGTACAAACCGTAGAAACATCTGGACGGATATAATTCATGGTATCGTAAATACCTAAACCTGCATAAACGGATCCTCCTGGGCTATTGATGTACATAACAATGTCTTTTTTGGCATCCGTAGATTCCATAAAAAGCAATTGGGCCACAATGATATTAGCCATATAATCATCCACAGGCACGCCCATAAATATAATTCGATCCATGATTAACCGAGAGAAAACATCAATTTGAGCAAACCTCATTGGACGCTCTTCAATGATGTATTGGGTCATGTCTTCAATTTGATGAATAGGGCGATCGCCAATATTATTCATGTATTGATCAACTGCAAGGCCATTTAAGCCTCTATGATGTACGGCATACTTACGAAACTCTTCTCCAGATAAATCCTTAGGAATCATGATATTTATATTTAAGATTCAAATTTACAATTTTTCGAGTTAAAATTGATATGCACTAAACCGAAAAACCATTATGTTAGTTCACAGAAAACCCCGCAAAAACGGGGCTTCTTAAAAAAAATCTAATTATAATTAAAGTGCGGCAGCTATCGCTTTAAATTTATCCACATCTATTTTACTTGTTTTGAAAGAAATATTCTCAACAATCGCAGTGGACACCTTATCCGCAAACGCTTGATTATATAAGTTCATGAAATTATCGGATTTAGACTTATCACTTAAATAGCCCATCGCAATTTTTTCAATCATTTCTTCAATTCCTGGCTGATCTGATGATAAATAACCACCAAATTGTTGGCGCACCATATCTTTAGCTTTTTCAACAACCTCTGCATATTCTACTTTCACTTCAAATTTATCCGCTACGCTGTTCTTAATTAAATTCCAACGAATGTCCTTTTTCACATTGTCAAAATCTTTTTCTATATCATCAGCCGTAAATTTACCCTCGTTGATGCGAATAAGCCATGTCTTTAAAAATGCATCTGGAAGGTCTATTTTTATTTGTTCCAATAAAGCCTTCTCCGCATCTATTTTCAACAAATAATTAGCCTCTCTTTTATAATTCTCATCTACAATTTTAACCAACTCTTCTCTAAAAGTTTTTTCATCAGTAGCTTTTCCAGCACCTAATACTTTATCAAAAAATTCTACGTTTAATTCTGAAGGAATTTGGCGAGTAATATCTTCCACCACATAAGTAACTTCTCCTTTTAAATCAGCAACCTCATCTTCCTTCTTTCCTGTAGCTAATGCCAACGATTTATCATCCACAAACACCTTATCGATGTCAAATTTCAAACTATCGTCTTTTTTGGCACCCAAGAATATTTTCTTAGACTTATCCTTAATGGCATGCAATGGAATAGCTGACTTCTCCACCCAATCTCCTTGTGTAAATGTTCCAAAAACTAAATCACGATCTTCTACCGTATCTGGATGCGTTTGCTCACCAAATTGCTTTTTAAGATTTTCAATCGTCTCTTCTATTTCCTTTTTCTCAGCCTTGATTTCGTAAGAAGTTAAGGATTTGATTTTTGACAAGTCAACAGTGAAATCACCATGGAATCCTAAATCATAATGAAAGGTGAATTCCGTGTCTTTTTCCCAGTCGATGGAATCCGTTTCCTCAATCGCAGGAAGTGGCTCGCCGACTAAATTCAATTTATTTTCTTTGATATAATCGCTTACTGTATGACCTAATAAATGATTGATTTCCTCGACAAGAACGGATTGGCCATATAATTTTTTGACTAAAGCAGTTGGAACCATGCCAGGACGGAATCCCTTAATGCTCGCCTTCTTGCGATAATCTTTTAATTTGGCGTCAACTTTATCTTGATAATCGGCCTCTGATACAACAACTGACAAACGACCTTGTAAATCATTTGCGTGGTTGAGTGAAATATTCATATGATTATATTTTAAATTTCTATTAAAAAAGCCCCCAAAACCTTAAGAGTGTTGAGGGCTTGCCATTGGTACGGGCGAAGGGACTCGAACCCCCATGCCTCGCGGCGCCAGATCCTAAGTCTGGTATGTCTACCAATTCCACCACGCCCGCGTAATTTGGAGTGCAAAGGTAATTAGCAAAAATAACTATTCCAAAATGATTGTTATATTTATGAATAAAGAAAAATCTGAATTAAATTTGATTAACAAAACCACTCCAAAATGGAATCTGAAGAAATAAATCCTCGTTGGGGTAAATGGTACATTGGCCTAATTGCATTTCTCATTTCGGTGATTCTTATATTCATCATTATTTCCAATCAATTTCAATAAAATATGGAATATTTAGATTGGGTCGTTTTGATTTTAACTATTGGCGGAATTGTCGCTTATGGCAGTTGGCAAGGAAAACAAGCCAAACAATCACTAAAAGGCTATTTACTTGCCGACCGGGAATTACCTTGGTACCACATATTATTGTCGGTGATGGCCACACAGGCTTCAGCCATCACTTTTCTATCCGCTCCGGGCCAAGCCTACACCGATGGCATGCGCTTTGTCCAATTTTATTTGGGACTACCTATCGCCATGATTGTTTTATCGGTCACATTTATACCGCATTATTACCAATTAAAAGTTTATACCGCGTATCAATTTTTAGAAAAAAGATTTGATTCAAAAACGCGGATCTTAACGAGTTTATTGTTTTTAATTCCACGGGCATTATCGACCGGAGTAACCATCGCAGCTCCTTCCATTATTTTATCCACTTTATTAGGCTGGGACTTGACATGGACTAACGCAATTACGGCGGCCATCGTGACTACTTATTGCATCCTTGGAGGATCTAAGGCCATATCTTATACGCAAATGTTGCAAATGTCGGTGGTTTTAGCGGGCATGGTCATGGCGGGAGTACTGATTATTTATAAACTACCAGAAGAGATTGGGTTAAAAGAATCCCTACATATAGCGGGAAAAATGGGTAAGATTAATTTGATTGATTGGAAGTTCGATTTAAACAATCGATACAATATTTGGTCAGGAATCATAGGAGGATTCTTTTTGCAGCTGTCTTATTTTGGAACGGATCAGAGCCAAGTAGGCCGATATTTAACGGGCCAATCAGCCTCAGAAAGTAAAAAAGGATTACTCCTAAACGGATTTCTTAAAATCCCGATGCAATTTTTCATCTTGCTAGTTGGTATTTTAGTGTTCGTTTTTTATCAGTTCAATGAACCACCCATGTTCTTTAATAGGAACTCAGAAGCAAAGTGGGTCGCGACGAAAGGGCATGAAAAATTTGAAACAGAAAAATCAGCCATCTTTCAGGCTAAAAAGGATTTAGATATCCAATTAGTTCGTTCGCTCGACAATCCAGGGGAAACCTCTAAAATCAAAAATGAATTACAAAAATTACAGGCAAGGCAAGATGAAGTGAGAAAGGAAGCTGTGGCTTACATCAATAAAAACGAGCAGAAAATAGAGCCTCAGGATACTAATTACATATTCTTACGATTTATTATAGACCAATTACCCATTGGAATAGTTGGATTTTTAATCGCCATGATTTTGTTGGCCTCCATGGGATCGATGGCCTCGGCATTTGGTTCGTTAACGTCGACCAGCATGGTCGATATTTACCAAAGATTTTTAAATAAAAATTCGACCAACAAACACTATTGGGTCGTATCGAAGCTAATTACCTTAGGCTGGGGGATTTTATGTCTCATTGTAGCTCAGTTTGCCGTTAACATGGGAAGCTTGATCGAGGTGGTCAACATCCTTGGCTCGTGGTTTTATGGAACTATTTTAGGTGTATTTCTTTGTGCGTTTTACTTGCCTAAAACAAAAGGAAACCATGTTTTTTGGGCTGCTTTGTTGGCAGAAGCATTTGTCATTTACGCTTGGAAAGTCGATTTGATGGCATTTTTGTGGTTAAATGTCCTAGGGTGCTTATTGGTCATGATCTTTTCGCTAATTTTACAAAACATTAGCAGCCTTTACCAAAGAATATCATCTCCAAATAATTAATGCTTTTTAATTCCATATCTTTTTTGATTTTCCTACCCATCGTATATGGACTTTATTGGTGGATTCAATCTTGGGAAAATTTCAAACATACGATATCTGTTCAAAATATATTACTACTCATTGCCAGTTATTTCTTTTATGCTTATTGGAACATTTGGTTCTTAGGCTTATTGATTTTCTCCACATCACTAGATTATTTTTCTGGACTTAAAATTGAAAGTTCTGCTACGAACCAGCATAAAAAAATATGGTTTTGGCTTAGTATTTGCATTAATTTAGGCTTACTCGGATTATTCAAATACTTTAATTTCATTTCTATTAATCTGAGTGAATTGCTTGGAAATTTCGGTTGGACTTACCAACCCATGCTATTATTAATCGCATTGCCCATTGGCATTTCATTTTATACCTTCCATGGCTTATCATATGTCATTGATATTTATCATGATAAAATTAAGGCAGAAAAGAATATCTTGAACTATAGCTTATTCGTATGCTTCTTTCCTTTATTGGTAGCAGGGCCCATTGAGCGAGCCCAACATCTCATCCCGCAATTAGTAAAAAGAAAAGTTTTTAATCGGGCTAAAACCATTAATGGTCTACAACAAATGCTATGGGGATTTTTTAAAAAAATTGTGATCGCCGATAATTGTGCCGTTTTTGTCAATCAAATTTTTTCTGATTACGAAAATTTAAATAGTTCAAGTTTATTCATTGGAGCTATTTTCTTCTCCTTTCAGATTTATGGTGATTTTTCCGGATATACTGACATTGCTTTAGGTGCCGCAAGACTTTTTGGGATTGAATTATTTAATAACTTCTCATACCCCTATTTTTCAAAAAGCATCAATGAGTTTTGGAAACGTTGGCATATATCTTTAACCTCATGGTTTAGGGATTATATCTATATTCCCATGGGAGGTAATCGAGTAAACCCGATCAGAAAAATTATAAATACGATTTTTGTGTTTCTAATTAGCGGATTTTGGCATGGAGCCAATTGGACTTATATTAGTTGGGGTTTCTTAAATTCCATTTTCATCTTACCCAAAACATTGTCGCAAAAAACACAATCGATTGATTCAAATAAAATAGCGAATAAGGTAATTGGCGCTATTAAAATGCTATTTACCTTTTTGACGGTCAGTATTTTGTGGGTTTTCTTTAGATCAAAAACCGTATATGATGCTTCAAAATATTTACAGAACCTTGTATTTAAATGGAATTCGATTCTTCCTGATTTCAATGGTCGAAAAAATGCATTAGTGCTATCCATCATCATTTTTGTTTTTATGATTTTCGAATGGATCGGAAAAAGTCATAATTGCCCTTTGGTATTTACGAATTCATTCAAAAAAAAATGGCTTAAATGGGGATTTTATTATGCG
>CANKVC010000030.1 GCA_947486835.1 Cytophagaceae bacterium
TGTCTACAACAAATTCCATTATACGGGTAGCATAGGAAATGCGCAAAAAGATGCCAAATACGATTATACAGCTACTTCCGGATTGAATTACTTGTCGACAAGTTTTGAAAATAGAGAGTGGATATGGGAAAGCAAAATCCAGTCGGTATTACATGTTACAGATCAAATTTCCGCCTATTTAAATGGAGATATGGTTTTATCTGAAATTACTTCAAGTTCCAATAATAATCGACGCGAATTGTATAGGGTACGTCCAAGCTTTAATTATAAAAATAACCGAGTATCCGTAACTGCTGGCATTAATATATCAAACGAAAAAGATAAAAATCTATCCATAAATCAAACTAGGCTCTTTCCCGTTGTTAAATTAGATGTTAAGCCTACCGACTTTGTTCATATTTTTGCGGGATTTGGTGCAGATACTTATTTGAATTCCATGAATCAATTTGTGTCTGAAAATAATTGGATGTCCAACAACATCGCGTTAAAAAACACCATACAATCCAGTAATATATATGGGGGTATTAAGGGATCCAATGAACGAAATTTTGATTTTGAAATCAAATTTGGGTATTCTGAATATAGTAATTTAGGATTTTTTATGGCGTCAAGAGCTGATTCATCACGTTTTGATGTAGTTTATGCGGGTGGAGACAAAAAGGTTCAGGTGGTTAATTTATCAGGTCAGATCAACTATCAAATTTTTGATAAGATATTATCCATCTTAAAATATGATTTCAATACTTATGAGAATTTAATCGTGGATAATACAAAAACTTTGGAGAGGCCATTTCATAAGCCAGCAATGAATTTATCATTTACCAATTCCATTACGTTTAAAGATCGAATCATTGTTTCACCTGATGTATTTTATTTAGGGGGTTTATATGGATTTAATCCTCGAAATGGCCTAGCGATTAAGATGCCAGATATCGTTGACCTAAATTTAAAAGTGAATTATTTAATCACTAAAAAATTCAATGCATTTGTGAGTGCCAATAATATTTTAGGAAAAAGTTATGAACGCTATTTATTTTATCCTCAACAAAGCTTAAATTACACAGTGGGAGTAGCCTATTCATTTTAGTTATGCAAAATATTGATTTTATATCGGCGATTGAATCCTTGCTTTTAGAGCATGATTGTGTGATTATACCTAATTTTGGGGGATTTGTGATCAATGTACAGGATTTTAAATTTGACGAGAAAGAGGCCATTATTTATCCAAGAAAGAAATCCATTGCTTTTAATGAACGGTTAAAATCAGATGATGGGATATTAGCGATGTATATTGTTAAGCAAAATGTTATTTCTCAAAAAAAGGCATTTGAATCAGTGGCTGCGTTTGGGAAAGAAATGAAGGATGGTTTAAAAAATAATCAGCCATTGGCCTTCGGAAATTTAGGAACATTCTCATTAACGGAGGAATCTAAAATAATTTTCGAACCTAATCAGACGTTTAATTATGATTTAGACCAATTTGGTCTTTATTCAGTGTCGACAGGAGCTAGAAAAAAACCTGTTTTAGTAGAGGCCCCGGTCGAAAAATCACTCGAAGATCTTCCAATGCAGACAAAAGAGGAGGTTGAGGAAGTGCAACAGCCTAGAAAAATCACCTCGAAATTTTATGCCTATATACTTTTAGCGTTTATTGTTGGCGGAATGGGGGCTTATATTTTAACCGAACCTAATTCAAAATTTGTAAACAGTTCTTTTTCGCCTTTGACGATACGAATTAAAAAAGAACCCAAGCAAGAAAAAGTTATACCTGTAAAAAAAGCTATTTCAGCACTTCAATCAAGCAATTCAGATGTTTTAGAAGAGGTTAAATCAGAAAATGTTGCGTTAAAACCAACAGTCAATTTAAAAGATATTGAAGTTTCAGAGCATATATTCTTGGTTGCCGCCAGCTTTAAAACCTTAGAGAAAGCTGAATTAGGTAAATCTGAACTAATTCAGAAGGGTTTTCAGAATGCGGTTATTTTACCTAAGTTAGAAAATGAAACCTATTACAGGATTAGTTTGGGAAGCGCAAAAAATATGGATTTGGCATATATAGAAGCTGCTCACTTGAAAAAAGATAAAAAAATAGACATTTGGGTGTTTAAAAAAGATTAATATGAATGTTAGTTATCAAGCACAAAGAGAATTAGAACGTAAAAATCAGGTTAAAGCGTTGATTGTTACCATCATATTCAATGGATTACTTTTTTTGCTTATATGGTCGGTTAAAATTTGGAATGAAAATCCAAATGCACCCTTGGTACTAGAACCTGAAGGATCAAAGGGAGAAATCTCCTTCGAACAGGAGGCCCCAAGCCCCAAAAAAGAAGAAAAGAAAGAGATTATACAGTCAGAGACTGAGGTAGTTCAACAAAATACCGTTCCGCCTATAACGAGCAATGTAGAAAGTCCTGTTACGGTTAAGGCTACAATTGTTCCACCTCCTAAAGAAGTTATTCCAGAAGAACCTGTGATAGATTTAAACCTTACGCTAGGTAAAAGAACGGCTAAATCAACCACTTCGGGATCTGGATCAGGTACGGGTTTAGGTAAAGGGGGATCTGGAGGAGGAACTGGATCTGGAAATGGCAGTGGGTCGGGTGGCAGTGGATCTGGAGCTGGCGATAAGCCAATTGCTCAAAACTGGACTTTCCCCACTTCAGTCATCAGCTCGATCGACAATGGAAATGAAACAGGTGAAATAACATTCTTTATTCGTGTCAATGAAAAAGGCCTTGTGACTGAAATTCGGATTGAAAAAACAAATGTAAAATTATCTCTTGCCGAAAAATACAAGAAAGCAATCAAGGGAGCCAAGTTTCAGCCCAAAGATGAAGGAAAAAGGGAAGGCGCCAGTGGCTTAAAAACGATTCGAATAGTTCCAACCAATTAATTCTTATTGGCCTAAGAGATGACCTATGATGAGGTAATCCATTTTTTATATAATTCCCTGCCTGTATTTCATAGGGAAGGTAAAAAAGCATATAAGCCGGGTTTAGATAACATTGCCTCATTATGTGCTCAATTAAATGACCCACATCATTCATTTAAATCCTTGCATATAGCGGGAACTAATGGAAAGGGTAGTTCATCTCATTTCATCGCTTCGATTTTACAAGAGCATGGATTTAAGGTAGGTTTATATACCTCACCACATTTAAAATCATTTACTGAGAGAATTAAAATTAATGGGAAAGAAGTTTCAAAAGAATGGGTTAGCGCTTTTGTAAGTGATAAAAAAAATATCATTCAGGAGGTTAGTCCATCCTTTTTTGAATGGACGGTCGCCATGGCTTTTTGTTATTTTAAAGAACAACAAGTTGACTGGGCCATCATCGAAACAGGATTAGGGGGAAGACTAGATTCCACCAACATCATTACGCCTTTAGGATGTTTAATTACGAATATTGGGTATGATCACCAAGATATTTTAGGAAATTCATTAAGAGAAATTGCCAACGAAAAAGCAGGGATAATTAAGCAAAGGACACCTGTGACCATCAGTGAATTTCAACCAGAAATTTCAGATATTTTTATAGGGAAGGCGAATGAAAATCACTCTGTTATTCAATTTGCCAATGAAGATATTCGGTTAAAAAAGGTTTCCAGGGATCAGACTTTAGAATTGGATTTAGAAAGTACACATTTTGGCGATTTTAAAATATATAGCCCTTACGTAGGAACCTATCAAATCAATAATATAATGGGTGTTTTGGCTTGGTGCAGCCAATTAGACGCTATTGGGATTATCAATTTTAATAAGGCGAAGATTGAGTTGGGAATAAAAAATAGTCGAATAAATACCCAATTAAAAGGCCGTTTTGAAATGATAAGTAATGATCCTAAAATAATTGCGGATACGGCTCATAATGAAAGTGGCATTCGCTTATTAATGGATCAGATAAAAAGCGAATTAATCGGTAAATTATGGATCATATTAGGCATGGTGGCCGACAAAGATCTAGATTTAGTTTTACAAATATTGCCCAAAAATGCAGGTTATATTTTTAGTGAATCACATAATCCTAGATCGTTAAAAGCTTCCAATTTATTATCAATTGCTCAAAAAAATGGTTTAATGGGAACTGTTATCAAGGATGTGAATGAAGCTATTGCCTTTGTAAAAAGTAAAATGACCCATGATGATGTCATATTGGTTACCGGGAGCACCTATTTAATCGCAGAAATAGACGAAATAAATTAGTGGGCAGAAATAAGAATATAAAATATGAGTGGGCTGAGGCATTAAATAATGTTGTTCAGCATACTAAACCAGATTTTGGCCAGCAAAAAGGACAATGGAATTCTAAGCAATTTTTAAATGACAACCCGGTTGTCTTGGAGTTAGGATGTGGAAGAGGTGAATATACCAATGGTTTAGCTAAAATATTTACTGATAAGAATTTTATTGGCGTGGACATCAAAGGAGATCGACTAGCTGCCGCTGGTTTGTTAGCCCAACGTGAAAACCTTCATAATGTGGCATATTTAAGAATCATGATGCAATTCATCGATGATTTTTTTGAAGAAAATGAAGTAGATGAAATTTGGCTTACATTCCCTGATCCAAGACCAAAAGATCGAGACGAGAAAAAAAGGTTAACGCATCCCCATTTTTTAAATAAGTATAAAAAGGTATTAAAGCCTAATGGAATTCTCCACCTCAAAACTGATTCCGCTCCGTTTTTTGATTATTCCATGGACAGTTTACCAGCGAATAAATTTGAAATCATCGCTTGCACAAATGACTTATATGAATCAACATGGAATAAGGATCATTTTGGAATCAAAACAAGGTTTGAGAAAATTTTCTATGAAAAAGGATTTCCGATCAATTACCTAAGAGCTGTAAATAAAAAAGAGGTCTAATTTCTTAGACCTCCTTTTTGTAACTCAATTATTTTTTATCCTACGCGAGCAATTAAATCTGCAGCGCGAGAAGAATACCCAAATTCATTATCATACCAACCCACTACTTTAACTAAGTTACCCATAGCGGTAGTAAGATTAGAATCCAAAATACAAGAATGTGGATTTCCAATAATATCGATTGAAACAATTTCATCCGTCGTATATTCTAAAATACCTTTCATTGGGCCATCAGCCGCTGCTTTTAAAGCTGCATTAATTTCAGCAACAGTAGCGTCACGCTTTAATAAAGCTGGAAAATCTGTAACTGAACCATCAGGAGTAGGTACACGCATCGCATTACCATCTAATTTACCTTTTAAATGAGGTAAAACTAAACCAACAGCCTTAGCAGCTCCGGTCGAAGTAGGAATAATAGAATAAGCAGCTGCGCGAGAACGGCGTAGATCTGAGTGAGGAGCATCTTGCAAATTCTGATCAGCTGTGTAAGCATGAACAGTGGTCATGAATCCTTTTTCAATTCCAAAAGTATCATCTAAAACCTTAGCCATTGGAGCTAAACAGTTGGTCGTACATGAAGCATTTGAAATAATGGTCATCGAATCTGTTAAGGTTTCATCATTTACACCCAACACAACGGTTGGGATATCACCTTTAGCAGGAGCAGAGATTATAACTTTACGCGCACCAGCTGTTAAATGCTGTCCAGCACCATCTTGATCAATGAATCTACCAGTAGATTCTAAAACAACATCTATCCCTAAAGAAGCCCAAGGTAATAATTTAGGATCACGCTCTGCAAAAGACTTAATTATTTTACCATTAACTGTAATGCTATTCGCATCAGAACTAACAGTACCATTGAAACGACCATGAACTGAATCATATTTCAATAGGTGAGCCAAAGTTGCATTGTCAGTTAAATCGTTGATAGCAACAACTTCCACATTTTCCTTTTCAAGCAATCTGCGAAAAGTAAGCCGACCTATGCGACCAAAACCATTAATAGCTACTTTAATTTTTTTCATTGAATAAAAAATTTAATTTCTTGATTAAAAATCAAAATTATAAAATAAATATAACTATAACAAGTTTTTAAAATGCAATTATGGCTATTTAAACGTTTTAAAATAAGATTCTTACAAATGTAAATCGCATTATTATTATTTACCTAAAATGCTAATTATTGTATTTATGGAAAATAAATCATGGATACGTTTTTTATTCAAACAATTTTGCTATATTTGTATAACAAAATACCTCAATCATTCGATGGGGTAGGGGAGTGACAGAATGTCACTTGTCAATTTAGCTAAATTCATGGCTATATAATCACAAAATAATATTTCGTTTGTTTACATAAGTTATTGAAAATCAATTAGTTGGAATATTAAAGTTTAAGCTAAATTTAGTCTTTATTTTGACATCAAAATCGACACAAGGGCCCTTTAAGCGATCTTTTATTTTCTGAATCCATTGAGAATTTCATCATTTTACCCGTTCTTTGTCTTTCAATAATTGCATAAGATTTATATGAATATGTTAGAAAAAATTATTTTAGAGGCTTGGGACAATCCTGAGTTAAGAAAAAACGCAGAAACGGTTAAAGCCATAGAAGATGTGGTGGATTTGGTGGATAAGGGTCAGCTTAGAACTGCTGCGCCTAAGGAAGATGGAACGTGGCAAGTAAATGAATGGGTAAAAAAGGCAATTGTCATGTATTTCCCTATTCGCCAGATGGAAGTAAGTGAAGTTGGGATATTTGAATATCATGATAAAATGCGCTTAAAGTCGAACTACAAGGAATTAGGGGTTAGAATTGTTCCTCCGGCTGTCGCTCGTTATGGTGCATATTTAGCTAAAGGCACTATTTTGATGCCTTCATATGTCAATATTGGGGCATTTGTGGACGAGGGAACCATGGTGGATACTTGGGCAACGGTTGGAAGTTGTGCCCAAATAGGCAAAAATGTACATTTAAGTGGTGGCGTTGGCATAGGTGGAGTTTTAGAACCACCTCAAGCATCCCCTGTTATTATTGAAGATGGAGCGTTTATTGGATCTCGTTGCATTGTAGTTGAAGGTGCACACATAGGTAAAAAAGCAGTTTTAGGTGCTGGAGTAACCATTACGGGATCATCAAAAATCATTGATGTATCTGGTCCGGAACCTGTTGAGTATATTGGATTTGTACCTGAAAACTCAGTGGTTATTCCTGGTAGTATTCAAAAAACATTCCCATCGGGTACATACGGGGTTCCTTGTGCATTAATTATAGGCAAAAGAAAAGAGAGTACGGATTTGAAAACATCATTGAATCAAGCATTACGTGAAAACAATGTCGTAGTCTAATCCAAAATCAATGATTACCTTTACACCCGGTCTTATAAGCCGGGTTTTTTTATGGAAAATGAATTGAAAATTGGCGAATACAATCGCCTGCGTATAATTAAAGAAGTTCCTTTCGGGCTTTACCTAGATGGATATGAAGACGAAATATTGCTTCCATTGCAGTATGTGCCCGAAACATACCAAATAGATGACATTTTAGAGGTATTTATCTATCGAGATTCTGAAGACCGGATCATTGCAACTACGCTAAAACCTTTTGCGACAATCAACCAATTTGCTTATTTAGAAGTGCATTCAGTTACTCCTTTAGGCGTATTTTTAGAATGGGGATTAGCGAAACACTTATTTGTGCCCTTTAGCCAGCAATTTCAAAAAATGACCGTGGGCAGATCATATCTAGTCTACATATACCTTGACGCACAAACGGATCGTATCGTAGCTTCCGCACGTGTAGAGAAATTTCTACCGGTTGTTGACGCAGAAAGTATGTTTACAATTGGCGACAAAATAGAAGTGATTCCATTTGAATACACAGATTTGGGTATCAAATGCTTAGTTAACAATTGTGTAATCGGATTGCTTTTTAAAAACCAAGTGTTTACAAAACTAAACATGGGCGAATTAACACCTGTATACATTTCTAACATAAGGGCCGATGGTAAATTGGATTTAAGGTTAGAGCCTATGGGACATGTTCGAGTTGATAATCAAATTACCCGGGTTTTGGATGCCTTGAAAGAAAACAATGGAGTGCTCATGCTACATGACAAAAGCCCAGCCGAACTAATTTATGATCAATTAGGTATGTCTAAAAAAGATTTCAAGAAGGCTGTTGGTGGATTATACAAAAGTAAACAAATTGCAATTCACCACGACTGCATATCACTTTTGTAAACAAAATATATCTTGATTTTTTGTTGCATTTCAATGATTAAGAATTTACTTTTGTTACCTGTTATTTACAAAAGTATATCTAATGAATCTAAGCGATAAAATCGAATTGTTAATTAAAAAAAAGCAAATGAGTTCTTCTCAGTTTGCGGATGTATTAGGAATTCCTCGTAGTAGTATATCCCATATTTTATCTGGTAGAAATAAACCAAGCTTAGACGTTGTACAAAAAATATTGACCGCGTTCCCAGAGGTCAGTGCGGAAGACTTATTATTTGAAGATCGTACTTTATCGGTTTCTTCTGCAAAATTAACTACTACTCCTTCGGGTCAAGAAATTTTGCCATTGAATAATTTATTTGATGCTCCAAATGATACCGCTTCAGAATCCATTAAAAATAATTTACCGGAGTCTACTATTGTACGATCAAATCTCAGGCGTTCAATAAAAGAAGGGAATTTGTCTACTTTGCCTAATGCAAGGGGGAATGAATCTGGTTCAGATAATATACCCACCTCCGTTAGATCTCTTCAAAAGAAAATTGATCGTGTGATTATATTTTATTCAGATGGCACATTTACAGAAAGTAAACCCTCCGATTAGATTTTTTTTTAAATAGACTAAATTCTGTTGATCAAATTTCGATCCATTTCATAATTCATTGAGCTTCTTTACTTATCCACAAGATATCCACACTTGTGCACAATTGTATTTCAAGAATAACCCACAAGTCGAAAATAACATCTTGTCCACAAGTTTTACCCTACTTATCCACAGTAAATTGTGGATAAGTAGGTATTATGTTGACAAATGGCTCAAACTTCATTTATGAGTTACCTTTATTGGGTAGATTCATGTTTATGTTTTAGGTAAATTGTGCCCTGAGGGTATTTTTTGACTTTGGCTTAATATTGATTAATTTTAGAACATCTACACAATTATTTTATGCAAAAATTAGACTCATTAAACCAAGTAGCTCTATTCCACCAGACATTTGGAGCACCCATATTAGCAGAACCTACTATTCCTTCAAGGGAAAGATGTGGATTGAGGGTTAGTTTGTTGGCCGAAGAATTAGATGAATTAAAAGAAGCTATTGCGGCAAATGACTTGGTTGAAATTGCGGATGCCCTTTGTGATTTACAATATGTGTTGTCGGGTGCAGTTTTAGAATTTGGATTAGGCGAAAAGTTTGTAGACTTATTTAATGAAGTGCAACGTTCCAATATGTCAAAAGCATGTCAAAGTTTAGAGGAAGCTGAATATACCGTCAAATTTTACCAAGATAAAGACGGAACAGAAGCTGAGATAAAAGAAGAAAATGGGGTTTGGAAAGTGTTTCGAATATCTGACAACAAAGTATTAAAATCAATTAATTATTCTCCAGCAGATTTAGTATCCATATTAAAATGATCAAAATCTTATTGATTGAAGATGAGCCAAAGACAGTTCAATCCTTAAAACAAGGGTTGGAAGAAAATAATTATGACGTTTCGATAGCTTATGATGGCCATATGGGCAAACAATTAGCGCTGGCTCACACATACCAACTCATTGTTTCGGACATCATTATACCAGGGATTAATGGATTAGATTTATGTAGAGAATTACGGGCTCAGGGGATTCAGACACCCATTTTAATGCTTACTGCCTTAAGTACGACGGATGATAAATTGAATGGTTTTGAAGCGGGTGCGGATGATTATCTACCTAAACCTTTTGACTTTAAGGAATTTTTAGCGCGAGTAAAAGCGCTCATTAAAAGGTCGAATCAAACGATATTAGATGCTCAGATACTAAAATTTGCTGATCTAGAAATGGACTTAAATAGTTCATTGGTGAGTCGAGCTGGACAAATGATCCATTTAACCTCCAAGGAATTTCAGTTATTAGAATACTTCCTAAGAAATCAAGAAAAAGTAATTTCTAAGGCTGAAATTGCCGAAAATATTTGGGAAGTAGAAGATGAAAATAGTTCAAATTTGATCGAAGTATATGTTAACTATTTACGTAAGAAAGTCGACAAAGGATTTTCTAGTAAATTGATACATACTCAATTTGGCATGGGTTATATTTTACGACAAGAATAAAAGATGCAAATACGATCCCGACTAACTTATCAGTTTACTTATCTAGTATCGGCGATCTTATTCGTGTCTTATTTTGTTATTTATGTATTTTCTCAACAAAACTACAAAGATAAATTTTACAGTAGGCTACGTCAAAAAGCTAATACAGCAGCTGAATTATTAGTCAATGTAAACCAAGTAGATTCAAAACTCCTAGGTATCATTAATCGAGCCAATCGGGATATTTTATATAGAGAAAATATCATGGCCTATGATACTTGTCATGAGCGCATTTACCGTTCGAATGATACGATTAATTTTCATATTGACGTTGACCGAGTCAAAGAAGTATTTAAAAAGAAAGAAGTTAGGTTTGAACTAAATGAGTTAGAAGTTCTGGGTACCGTATTTGTGACACCAGAGGGCCAAATAGTGGTTTTTGCCGGCGCTGAGGATCAATATTCAGCAGAAAATGCCAAAGATCTTAAAAACATATTAATTGCCCTTTTCCTCCTTTTTGTATTTATCGTGGTTATATCAGGTTGGTTTTTTGCAGGAAGGGCCATTAAACCCATTTCAGAAGTTATAAAGCAGGTAGACCAATTATCTCCCAAAAGTCTTGAGCAAAGGCTTAAAACAGGCGATTCTGAAGATGAGATAGGGAAGATGGTATTGACAATAAATCGACTGTTAGAACGCATTGAGAATGCATTTAAATTACAAAAGACATTCATTGCCAATGTATCGCATGAATTGAAAAATCCGTTGACAAAAATATCATCCCAACTAGAAGTAAGTTTATTGAACGAACGAAAAATAGACGATTATAAGCAAACGATTGCCTCCGTTTTAGAAGATACACAAGACCTTGCTGCGATTACGGAAAGCCTTTTGGAGCTCAACAAAATAAGTATATCAGATTATCAAGCCAGTTTTTCAATTCTTAGAATAGATGAAATCATGTGGGAATCCCGTAGCTTAACTCAAAAGTTAAATGCAGCTTATAAAGTAATCATCGACACTCAATTCATGCCTGACAACGAGGAATTATTGCATATTAAAGGAGATGAAAAATTGATTCTCACGGCTTTGAAAAACCTAATTGAAAATGGCTG
Organism: Cytophagaceae bacterium; assembly: GCA_947486835.1. Lineage (GTDB taxonomy): Bacteria > Bacteroidota > Bacteroidia > Cytophagales > Spirosomataceae > Aquirufa. Next base: position 11,301 of record CANKVC010000030.1, read on the forward strand.
CAAATTTAGTACAAATAAACAGGCCTATGTAAGCCTTCAAATCGTAGACGAAAGCATTGAAATTACAATAAAAAATGAAGGAAAAGGCATTCCAGAAGCAGATATTCCTTATATATTTCAACCATTTTTCAGAGCTGAAAATACAGCAGCTTCTAAAGGATATGGCATTGGACTATCTTTAGTGGAACGGATTGTCAGCTTACACCTAGGATCCATTTCCGTTCAATCAGAACAAAATGGCTGGACTGAATTTACCGTCAAATTTCCAATCGCTTCCTAGTATAAAAAATCATCCATAGAAATAACTCTACATTTTCATACGTAATTCATCCGCTACACTTATTAAATTCTCTTACCAATCCTATTGTGGTAGAAACATCTCAATAAGCTTATCAACACCAAATTATCACCGCATTGAATTTAATCTCATTTGTTTTATAATTTATATTATGTTAAATAGTATATTTGAATACACCCCCATGCCACGATTCTAAATGGTCTAATTGCCACACGAGGAAATCATACGCACAAGTATAAACACATCAGATTGGACAAATAAAAAAGGCCAACAAAATGTCGGCCTTTTAAATAACATGAAAATGAGCTTATTAATTTAACTCAGCTAATTTAGCATCAAGCTTCAAAGCCTTATAAATCTGCTTCAAAACCTCTTTTAAATCATCTTCCTTTTTATTTTTAAATGCTCTCTCAAAATATGGCAAGGCTTGTTCGTATTTAGCTGAAACGGAAGCTTCTACAGCCTTCCCTTCTTTTTTATACGTGTCCATATCCATAACATCCACCTTCTTTCTGATTTCTACCCCTTCATTATAGTAATATGCACCTAATTGGTACAAAGCATCATAATAATTCTCATCAGCCTCTAATGCCTTTGTATAGTACATCGGCAAATCTTTGCGGTACTCAGCAATTTTAGCATTCAATTCGGCTAACTTAGCATTATTAGCAGCCAAATCCCCTACTTCCGATTCAGCCTTCGTTAAATCAGCCTTAATATCATTTAAAGCCGTGTTATATTCAACTAACGTAGATTCCAACTTAGTTACTTGGGCTTTTATTGGACCTTGTTTGGCTGGAGGAGTTGTTTTCAATTTAGCTTTTGTACGCTTTAATTCATCTGAAAACAAGTCCACTTGGTCTTTTTGGGCAGCTACTTTACGCTTAGCATCATTTACCTTAAACGTTTTTTCTTGAATTTTACGAGCCTCATCATTAACCCCAGAAACCTTATTTTCAAACAATAAACCTAAATTCAACCAAGACATCGCATCTTTAGGATCCTTATCTAAGGTAATTTTTAGTTGAGCAATGGCCTGATCTATTCGGTTAAAAGAAATCAACATATTGAATTTCTCATTCTTCAAATCCTTATTGTTTGGATAGATAACCATCGCTTGGTCTATGATCGCTAACGATTTATCTTCCTCTTTGGCAACCTTATAGATTTGAGATAAGCCATACATGATGGCCATATCTTTTCCACCAATTTTCAAATAATGCTCGTAAGCCAATTTCGCTTCCGCATCTTTTTGACATAATTGGGCTACAACCCCAGTATACATCGCAGAAGTTGTATCATTCGGAGAAATTTCTGACGCCTTACTCATATATCTATAAGAACCTGCATAATTCTTACCTTGATATTTAATTACCCCCATATTCATTAAGGCACCATACGCCTTATCCCGGCCGGTTAATAAAACCTCAGCTTCCTTTGCCGTACTACCCTTTTTACCATCTTTGGTATCCAATTTAACCGCCTCAGCAATATATTCCAAAGCCTTAAATGAAGCATCCGCATCCTTTAAAGAGAAAGTCGAATCTGGAAATGACGCCAAATCCAAATATGCCACTGCTCTTTCTAACCATGGTTTTGGTTTAGTTGGAGCTTTCTTTACCGCTTCATCTGACTTTTTAACAGCTTCTAAAATGGCTTTTTTTTGCGCTTCGACCAAAGCCTTATCCACCTGGGCGAAAGTCGAGCCTGCAGCCATAGCTACAGTAAACAGGGTTAAAACTAATTTTTTCATTGTTCTTGTTTATATTAAAAAAAAATAGCCCAAAATAAATTTTGGGCCGTTAAAAATTTACTCTTCTGTTAAATCATCTGCAATATCTCCCTCCGTAGATTCGCCTTCGCTATCTTCCGTTGACACATCTGCATTTCCTTCCGTCGACGCATCTCCTTCAGAAATAACCTCCACTCCTTCTGTTGCTTCAGCACCTTCCAAAATCTCTACCTCTTCTGGCTCAGGTTCTTTTTCAATTTTAGTTACGGATGAGATTTCGTCAGATTCATTTTTCAAACGGATCAACTTCACTCCTTGTGTATTTCTACCCATGACACGAAGTTCAGCGACCGAAGAACGAATCAAAATACCAGCTTTGGTAATGATCATCAAATCATCATTGTCATCCACTTCCTTGATAGCCACCAATGCACCCGTTTTCTCCGTGATATTAAGCGCTTTGACACCCTTTCCTCCCCTATTGGTCAATCGATAAGCATCTACCTCAGAACGCTTACCAAAACCTTTTTCAGAGACCACCAATAATTGTTGGACTTCTGGATCCGATACACACACCATACCAATAACCTTTTCAGTAGGTATTTTCTCATCAATCCAAATTCCCTTAACCCCCGCAGCCGTACGGCCCATAGGCCTAACCCGAGTTTCCTCAAAACGAACCGAACGACCTGTATTCGTCGCTATAACGATCTGATTATTGCCATTTGTTAAGGCCACATCTAATAAACGATCTCCTTCACGAATCGTAATGGCATTAATTCCATTTTGACGTGGTCTAGAATAAGCTTCAAGCGATGTCTTCTTAATCGTTCCATCTTGTGTACACATCACAATGAAATTATTGTCGATGTAATCAGGATCTGTAATGGATGTAACGTTAATGACAGCCCTTATCGAATCGCCATTCTCAATATTCATCATATTTTGAATCGGTCGACCCTTAGAAACTTTGGAACCTTCAGGCACCGCATACACACGCAACCAGAAACATTTTCCACGCTCCGTGAAAAACAATAACCAATTATGCATCGTGGCCGAGAATAAATGTTCCGTATAATCATCGTCCTTCGTAGCCACCGCACGAGAACCTACTCCACCTCTTGTTTGTGAACGATATTCCGTGATCGCAGTACGCTTAATGTATCCTTGCGCAGATACTGTGATCAACATCTCATCATCAGCAATCATATCTTCCACCGAAAATTCTTCATCAGTCATATTGATTTGCGTCCTACGCTCATCGCCATAACGAGTTTTCATGTCGGTCAATTCATCCTTAATAATTTGCAATTGACGCTCTGGCTTTGCCAAAATATCTTCTAAATCATCAATCAATTTCATGATTTCAGCAAATTCATTCATGATTTTCTCACGCTCCATTCCTGTTAAGCGCTGTAAACGCATCTCAAGAATAGCCTTCGATTGAATTTCAGATAAATTGAATTTTGACATTAAGCCATCCTGTGCTGCAGAAGGATCTTTAGACTCACGAATCAACTTGATCACCGCATCTAAATTGTCTAAAGCAATGATAAAGCCTTCCAAAACGTGTGCACGCTTTCTAGCTTCACGTAAATCATATTGCGTACGGCGAATAATCACCTCATTCCGATGCTCAACAAAATGATGAATTAAATCCTTAAGATTTAACATCATAGGCCTTCCTTTTACTAAGGCTACATTGTTGACACTGAAAGAAGATTGAAGTGCCGAGTGCTTATATAAATTATTTAAAACTACATTAGCCACCGCATCCCTCTTCAAATCAAAAACAATACGCATTCCCTGACGATCTGACTCATCTCGTATCTCCGATATTCCATCGATACGCTTGTCATTCACCAAGTCAGCACACTGCTTAATTAAATTAGCCTTGTTGACCATATAAGGAATCTCAGATACAATGATCTGCTCCTTACCTGTTTTTGACGTATCAAAAGTTGCATTTCCCCTCACGACAATTCTGCCCCTACCCGTCTCAAATGCATTTTTTACTCCCTGAACACCATATATCGTACCGCCCGTTGGAAAATCTGGGGCCTTAATGTATTGCATCAACTCCGGAATCGTAATATCACGGTTATCTATATAAGCCGCAATACCATCCACCACTTCCGTTAAATTATGCGGCGCCATATTCGTGGCCATACCCACCGCAATACCCGAAGTTCCATTCAAAAGTAAATTTGGAATCTTAGCAGGCAAGACCGTTGGCTCATCTAAACTATCATCAAAATTGGGTTGAAAGTCGACCGTCTCCTTATTTAAATCCGACAGCATCTCATCCGCAATCCGCTTTAAACGTGCCTCAGTATAACGCATCGCTGCAGGAGAATCTCCGTCAACCGACCCAAAGTTACCCTGTCCATCCACCAAAGGATATCGCAAAGACCAATCCTGAGCCATACGCACCATGGTATCATATACAGAAGAATCCCCATGTGGGTGATACTTTCCTAATACTTCCCCGACAATACGAGCTGATTTTTTGTAGGATTTATTGTAATTAACACCCAACTCCTCCATTCCATAAAGTACTCTACGGTGCACAGGCTTAAGGCCATCACGCACATCCGGCAAAGCACGAGAAACAATAACCGACATCGAGTAATCGATGTACGCTCCCCTCATTTCATCTTCGATGTTGATAGGGATAATATTAGAATTTAATGACATAAATAATGGTTTGATTCAATGAATAATCCAACATGATAAAATCTATTTTCTAGATTTTAATTGGATTTTCCAATAGTTACAAATATCATAAATTCCCTTAATTTTTCCAAGAAAAAATTCATCAAATTATGCGTTTTTTTAGGTTGAAAAAAATCAATTCCATAGCTTTGAAGGAGTTATCAAAAATGCTTTTAAAAAATCGTTTTGAAATTAAAGTCGCCTAGTTATATTTTTATTATTTTGAGCCTGTTTTTGGGCTCATTACCGGCGTATAGTCAGCAAATTACTAGGACACCTTACCTACAAATGCTAGGCGAAAAATCAGTCCAAATACGATATCGAACCAACCAAGCCATTTTAAGTGAGGTACAAATAAGCAGCGATGGTAAAACGTTTAATCGAATCAAAAAATCAAGTCAAACCAATACCGAACATTTAGTTTTAATGGACTCATTAACAGCGTAAAACAAATA
>CANKVC010000031.1 GCA_947486835.1 Cytophagaceae bacterium
TCGGGCGCCTATAAAGACGTGGCGTATTTGTACGCGATGCTGGGCAACAAGATACAGATTAGCGAGAAAGTAACTTTATACCCAAGCGTCTTGGCCCGCATGGCTGGAAGTGTTCCCTTGAGTTGGGATGCGAATGTAATGGCCAACTTGCGAGGGTCACTCGACGTAGGCTTAAACTACCGACATCAAGAAAGCTGGGGCATTCGCTTAGGCGTCCAAGCGACCAAAAGAACCTACATCGGCTATGTCTATGAAATGCCAACGAGCGTGATCAGCAAAGTGACTAACCAAACGCATGAGTTGGCGCTTAGGTTTTTTATTTTGAAGGATAAAAAGGAAACAACGGAATCTGAAAGAGAGAGAATTAGAAGGGATAATTTAAAATTTCTAAAGAATAAAGTGGATGGTCAGAATTCTTCTAAAAATCGGCCATTAAATGAATTAAATAAGTAGTGTTAAATGTAAAGCTATGAAAGTCATTCGATTGCGTAGGCCAAGTGAACACCATGTAAGTTTTGATTTTTTAACCGTCAAAGATATTGAAGGCTTAGTTTTTACGGCTAAAAAAGATCAAATTCATTTGCATATTGATCATAAAAAGCGAGGGATACTGCATTATCAAACACATCAAGGGTCCATCGACGATGTACAATTATTAGAATCTCGCTGGAATTTATTTCAAACCAATGAGGCTATTTTTTTCGATTTAGCATGGTTTGAACCTATGGCGAAATAAAGGCTATAATTTAGAACACGGAGTAAACGAAACCCATGGATATTTTATCTATGGGTTTTTTGTTGGGGTTTGGGCACATACAAATACTTTCTAAAACTCTACAATAAATCCGATTGTAGGCGTAACGGAAGGCTTGTCGTTGTTCAACAATACAGGTATTCCATTGCTCCCGTTGGTTTGTATCGGTTTCCCATCGGTGGTGGCAAAACCCTTGTTGTCATCCGTTCTTTTAAACGCAAAATAGGGAACGGCATCAGCTGCCGCGATGTACCAATTGGTCACATCCAAAAACACATCAATGGTGACCGATTTCAAATTGTATTTCTTGTCGATGCGCACATCACTCGAATGGAAACTTCTTAGTCTGCGTGTATTTAATTGTGAGTAGTCAAAAATTCCACCGCCTTGAGTCATGAAATTAGCTTTGGAAGTGAGCTCATCAAAAGGAGTATAAGGCGATCCTCCTTGGTATCTGAATCTTAGTCCTAACTCCCAATTACGAGGAAATTTGTAGCCCCAAGATAGGCTGAGTAGGTGTCTATTATCCCAACTGCTTGGCTTTAAAACTCCGTCTAGTCCACTGTACGAGCTGTTGTAATAGGTATAGGAAAGTATGCCAAAGAATTTATCCGTCAGTTTCTTTTGAGCAAAAAATTCAAAACCATAGGCTTCTCCTTTTCCTGTGGTGGTCACGGGTTCATTTCCAAGCACGTTGAAATCTCCACCTAAGTTGGCCAACGAAATCCCCTTGCTGATCGAAATAGGCACTTGGCTATAATTCTTTACAAAAGCCTCTGCGGTAAATCTTAATCCATCGTTCACTAAATATTCAAGCCCCGCAACGTAATGATCACTGGCTTGGTATTTGGCATTTTTATTGACCAATTTCCCATTATTATCAGCAAAACCTAAAATAGTGTAAGGGGCTAATTTATAATAGCGACCTATGGATCCATTTAAAGTCCATTTGTCGGATAAAACATAACTTAATGATAGCCTTGGCGATAAGGTTTGAAGGGGATCACTTCCTTGGTCCGTAAATGAATTCATGTCGGTTCTTAAACCCGCACTTAGCCCTAGTCGGGTATCAAAAAACACTTTACTTACTTGGCCAAAAGCCCCATATTTTGCGAATGATCCTAGTGGGCTACTAAAAGCATATTTTAGTTCCGGTTGAATTACTTTTCCTGTGGCATCGGTCAGTTTTTTTCGAATAACTGTATTTGATGTGTTCGTATAGTCAATCAATTGGGCCGATAATCCATAACTAATTTTCCATCCATTTTGACTGGTATTAAAATCGAATCGCAACTTGTTTTCTGTTTCTCTGGACTGAAGGGATAAGTTGACGAGATTAGGATCCTTAATTTGATTGTCTTCGTATTTTCTGATGTCATTATCAAATGTATTCCGGCTAATAGCCAAATTAAAATAACCATTTTCGGTTAATCTTTTTAAGCTTAACCCAGCTGTGTAATTCCATTGGTTAATAATCGGATTTGAATTATAGACATATAGTTTTTCAGGAGTTTCTTTTTTGATGGTGGAAAAACTAAAATCATCAATGGCCCCCAAAGCCATAAATGAAATGGAGGTTTTGCTGTCAATTTGATGCGTAATTTTGGTTTGAAAATCCCAGAAATTAGGTCTTATGGGAATGTCTAAAGCTTGGAAAAGAAACTGCAAATACGAGCGTCTCGCGGATGCCAAAAAAGTTGTTTTCCCGCTTTTGGACAAAGGTCCTTCCGAGGTTAAAGCAAACTCTGTAGCACTTAAACGAACATTTCCTTGAAATTTATTGGGGTTCCCCGTTCTTTGTCGAAACTGAAATACGGAACTTAAAGCATTGTCATACCGAGCATCAAATGCCGACGAGCTTAATTTCACATCTTCGATAAAGGAAACATTTAACATTCCTTGGGGCCCGCCGCTAGAACCCTGGGTTTGGAAGTGATTTAGCACGGGAATTTCAATTCCATCCAGGTAATACACGTTTTCGTTTGGGCCTCCACCACGAATTATGATATCATTTCTGAAGCCACCTCCTTGCGCACCACCCCCCACACCCGGGAGCGCTTGTATCGCTTTGCTTATATCAAAATTACCTCCTGGATTACTTTTTATTTCTTCAGTTGTTAACCTTTGAACGCTTAATGGAGATTCAAGCGTGGCCACTTTAGCTGTCTTTCGGCTTTGAGTGACAATGACTTCATTTAACTCACTATTGGCCTGCTCCAATTCTATATTGAAAAAGTTTTCATTCCCTGCATTAACGACGATATTGAAAAGCGTTTGCTTTTTATATCCAATCATAGAAAGAACCAAATTATATGATTTGAAGTTTATCCCAGTGATTCTGAATTTACCTAGGCTGTCGGTTTGTCCTACTTTATTGGTGGACTCTAAATTTATATTGACTCCCTCAATGGGCTTTTGAGTTAATTTATCAACTACTCTTCCCGAAATTCTTCCGTTGGATTGCGCCCAAGCAAAATTTATAGAGGTCAGTAATAGGAAAAAAATGAATTTGTATTGTAAATTTTTCATGTGTAAATAACATTTTTTTAGACGGATTGTTTAAAAAATGCTTTTGGGTTTAAATGCAGCTATTAAATTTTCACAAATGTAAGAATTATTCAATAGGTGATATCCATGCCTGAATCCTCAAAAAATTCAATTAACTGATAAAAGCAATGGGAGCCATTTTTTATATCCTTTAGCTTTAAAACTTTTCGAAAAGTTTTAAAGCTTAGGATATAGCATTAAAATTTTAAATGAATTTGACCCCATAAACTTCTTCCTACGCCATTGATTCCAGATCCATGCATGCGGTAATCGACATCGCCAATATTTTGAGCTTGTAAGGAAATGCTGAGGTGAGAATTAAAAAGATAGTTGGCCTGTACATTGACGATCGCCCACCCCGGGGTTCCTAAAGGGTTCATTCGATTATCTGCTTTATCACCCGCGCTCAAACGGTCTTGGCTCGCGGCAAATAAAAGCTCGGAATTTACAAAAAGATTCTTTCTAGAATAGCTTAAATTGAAGCCTCCATGCAATGGAGGAATTCTCCGCATGGGTTCATTTAATGTCACGCTTTGACCATAAACATAGGAAATGTTGGCTTTTGCGGAAACGGAATTTGAAAGTTCATAACGTCCACTCCATTCTCCCCCTCGTAAAAATGCTTTATCTACATTTCGTTTTTCGTATACGGGATAACCCTGTAGGACATTAGTCGTTTTTACTCGGGTAATTAAATTTTCCAATTCCGTTTGGAAAATGGTTAATTCCTGAAAAAACTTAGCTTTTGAAATTTTAATCCCAATCTCATAATTTTGAGAATACTCAGGTTTTAGGTCAAAAGCAGGTAGTTCATACCTAAAATCTACGATACCGAGGCTACCTAAATCGTCCATGTTGGGCGCTCTAAATCCAGAACTTGTATTGGCGTAGATGGAAATTCCTTGGCTTATCGCCCGCGCTACACCTAATGAATATACGAGCGCACTTGATTTTACCTGAGTTAATCCCAGCGTCGTGTCGGGTAGGCTAGCCACATTTTGGTGAAAGCGCAAACCGGATTCCACTTGCCATGCATCAAAGTCTAAATGATGGATGGAATAGATCGATTGGTATTGGTATCCCGCGTTATTTGGGTAAAGTCCCCTTAAGGGTTTGATCAAATTATTGGTTAAATTAATATCCTGACGTGTACTATTTACCTGGTCGTTGAAATAATCGATGCCACTATGTGCGGACCATATAGCAGAAAATTGGCTTTGAATATCGGCCAAAACTCCTAAGGTATTAACCTCATCTCTTTCAGCGCGAAGTATCGTAGACCCATTTTTTTGAAGTTTTCTTTGTTCGATGCTGGTTTGTTGGGATACAGAAATTTCAATTTTTTTGAAGATAGGATTTTCATACTGACCAATAGCTTTTAAATAGCCTCTTTGGTATTTCTGCAAATCCATTTCATTGATTTTGAAGTTTTCCAATTGGACTTTGTGGAAAACAGGTACTTGGGTTTGCTGCGTAGTTTGAATCAGACCTTCTAAAATCCATGTTTTTGATAATTGTTGGCGAATTTTACCAAAATAGGCCCATTCATTATAGCCGGTTGGCCGCTGCAAACCTAATCCACCACCTCTTACCATATCGCCAAATTGCTTATTGGCCCCCACAAAAACGATGCCGGTATTTTCTGAGGCATAAGTCATTTTTATTTGCTCGCTCAGCTCCATGCCTTGGGTGGCGACACGCGCCGACAACTGTCCGCCAAAGGTTTTTTGAGCCGTAAATTCAGGCTGAAGTGTGAAGAAATTGACCACACCCGTTAATGCATCTGAACCGTATTGAACGGAGCCGCTCCCTTTTAGCATTTCTACTTTGGAGATTATGGACGGGTCTATGGTATTCAAGTATTGATTGGGTCCATAGCGAAAGGTGGAATTATTAAATCGAATTCCGTCGATAATGAGAAGGGTTTGATTTCCCGTTAAGCCCCTGACAAATGCTGACCCACCCCCTAAATTCGTTTTCTGAATGAAGACTCCCGGGATATTTGAAAGCATATCGGGAGTGGCACGAGGTGCTAATTTTTCGATGTCTTTTTGTTGTAGGACACTTACTGAATAAGGAGTTTTTAAACTTGATATTTGTTGCCGGCTAGCACTGACAACCACATTTGCTAGGGTGTCAGCATTATTCTTTTGTCCAAAACCCACAAATGGAGTGATCCAAGTAACTGATAAAAGCAATAGCAGCCATTTTTTATGTCCTTTAGCTTTACTAACTTTTGGAAAGTTAGTAAAGCTTAGGACATACTTAAAATAAGTAATGTACATTACATTCTTAATCATCATCCCCTTCAGTCGTGTTCAACAACGCAGCCCTTCTAGGTGCTGGCATTTCAGAATCTTCACCCCTAACGGCTTTCCAAATAACTTGGTTTAGCTCTAAATCGGGTGCGGAATCTTCTTTTGAGAAATCAAATTTTTCACTCATTCGAGAACTTGCATTCTCCTTTGTGTTTTTCTCAAATAAATCAACCGCTGGTAAAATATGTTTAAAAACAGATAGGTCGGCTTTAGATGTAAAACTTCTAAACATCGGGGTGGCCGATGCGTCATATTGACTCATCGGAGGCAGACCTAAAATTAATTCCATCGTTCGTAACATCGAGGAGGTCGAATAAGGGGTATGGTCCACAAATCCTCTTTTCACAAATCCTCCCGCTACATAGGCCGTTGTGCGGTGTGCATCTACGTGATCGGAACCGTTTTGGGCGTCATCCTCGACAATAAAAATGGCCGTTTCTTTCCAAATAGGAGATTTGGATAGGTGCTCAACAAACAATCCAATGGCATAGTCATTGTCGGCAATGTATGCATAAGGTGTTTTTGCACCAATTTTCTGTCCTTCGGTGTGGTCATTTGGGAAGCGCAATGAATTAAAATGAGGAACTTGACCTTTGACTAATAAGGAATCGAAGTCTTTGCGCCAACGGTTAAACCTTAGCGTGTCCATAATATTTTGGTCGAACGAAGGGAAATACGTACAAAAATGTCCCGATAAAGATGGGATGTTGGGTTTAAAGTCATCTGCAAATTCACCATAAGTCCGATAACTGACCCCAGCTCTTTTACAATAATCCCAGATAAAACCATTTTTAGGATTAGCGATTTCGCGATTTCCTTCGCCATCATAATTTCCTCCGCGGCCGCCATAGGAAGTGGGCCATGTTTTTTCTAAATAATCTGTGGCATGTGCCGATGTAGACCAATTGTGCCCATCAGAACTCACTTCACCATCCACATAAAAATTATCTAAAAGAACAAAATCCTTGACAAGTTTATGTTGGTTAGGCGTATATTTTTCCCCAAATAACAATAAGGTGGTGTCTCCATTTCCGCCCTTTACGTCTGCTAAAACCTGATCATAAGTCCTGTTTTCTTTCAGGATATAAAAAACATATTTAATGGGTGATTTATCGCCTACTTTCATGGGAATTGGATTCCCTTTTTCCCCTTTTGCGTTCATTTCTCCCGCTTTGGTATAGGGCGTGTTTTGATAAACTGCTTTTGACAATATGGCCATATCAGCGGCTGAAGGCTCTGGGAAAATGGACATCGTCCCTTTCATTAATCCTCCAATGTATTCATTTCTAATGGCCCGATTATTATCTGATTTTTGATAAGTAACCGTTTGTGTTTTAACGACTGGGTTAGGTCCTTTTGGATTGGCAAAAGAGGAAAACCCTTTTCCATTAGCCACGTAAACAACGCCGTTAACGACTTTTACTTGGGTCGGATACCAACCCACCGGAATGAATCCCAGTGATTTTGATTTGCCTAAATCTTCTACTTCAAAAACGGCTAAGCAATTATTATCGGCATTTGCGATGTATAATTTTTCCTCGTCCTCGGAAAGAGCGATGCCGTTCGTGGATGAGCCTTCTAATGAATTTGGAAATAAGGCAGCATTTAAAACTTCGATTTCTTTTCCTTTCTCTAGGTCAATAACCGAAACAGAGTTGTCATTTGCGTTGGCAACAAAAAGAGTTTTCCCATTTTTTGTCAAAACCATTTCGTTCGGATGATCACCTACTTGAATCGCTTTTTGGAATTTTTTAGTTTTTATGTCAAAGGGTAAAATTTGGCGTCCTCCCCAAACAGAAATATAGAGCACCCCTTTAGATTTATCGAGTAAACAAGTATATCCCTCAGCAGGCAAGGCGAAAGATTCCTGGACTTTTTGTTGGCGCGTATCGACTAAATAAAGTTTATTGTTGTCCTTAGTAACGACATACAGAATACCCGTTGCGTCATCTAAATCCAACCCAGCGGGCGAGATATTATCTTTTGGGATATTGCTAAGCGCAATATTTCCTTTGTCGACTAGTTTATCTTCTACGATTTCAAAATGTAAAATGACATTATCATTTCCCCCGGAGGCATAAATCGTTTTGTTATCGGCAGCTATTTTAAGTCCATACCATGATTTTGGAATGACCTTGCTGTCGACGATCTCCCCTTTTTTCACATTGAATAATTGGAGACTCTGAACGCTCTGTCCATTGTTGGTTGCCACCATATAGGATTTGTTGGGCGACACGACCAAGTTAAGTGGTAGATCACCTAAAGAGACTGATTTTCCGTAGGGTGAAAGTTTCCAACTATTTGGCAAAGTGACTCTTTTGGAGGCTAATTGGCTTGTGAGGGACTTCGATTGGCCTATTCCTAAAAATGGCAATGAAAGACAAACGAATATTTTAATAGAGGTAGATAATTTCATTTTAATTTGTTTAAGCTGCAAGGTAACAAAGAGAAAAAAAAGATTTGTTAACAAAGTGTAATTTCTTTGCCATCCCTGGGAGAAGATATTTAAATTAGCCTGAAAAATAAGGCAAAAATAATTTAAACTTTATTCCATGTCGATTAATTATCAGATTAACCCTACTATTTCTGTTCACGATTTGATTGATATTTTACATAAATCTACGTTGGGATTGAGAAGGCCTTTGTCGGATTTAGAGGCGATGGAGAGCATGTTGGCGCATGCGAATTATTACATTGGGGCTTATGAAAATGGCCAATTGGTAGGACTGGCGCGTGCGATGACCGATTTTGTGTATACGACTTATCTAGCGGATTTGGCGGTCGATGAAAAATATCAGCATCAAGGGATTGGAAAGGAATTAATTAAAATGCTGAAAAAAAATATTCCAAAAGCGAAATTGATTTTATTAGCTGCGCCTGCTGCTGAGGCATATTATCCTAAAATTGGGATGCAAAATCATCCGCATTGCTATTTTATAGACCGAATCGAGGAGATTAATTGATAACGACAAGCCTTTTAGTACTTATTCTTCCTTCTCTACTAATGTAGGAAATAAAATAATTGGCATTAGGCCAGTTGGTCACGTCAACAACCCTTTCACGCTCAACATCTATGGTATCCGTATAAAATACAAAGCCATTCATGTCATAAATTTTTATACTTCCTTGAATTAATCGGGGCCAGCGCAGGGTAAATTGTTTGGTCGCAGGATTGGGTCCAATGGTGAAAACATCAGATTCTCCGTCAACCATTTGAATCGGAAATCCAGAAAATCCAAGAGCTCTCATGCCTAATTTATTTTTCAAATAAGGTCCTGGATACGGATACTCGGTAAGACCTACGACAAAACTTGAATGAAAGCTAGGAATGTAACTAACAATATTGCCTTCATATTGTAAGGTAAAAGTGATGGCTATTTTTTTCCCGTTAATCACTTCGATCTTTTTGATATTTTTTGACATGGATTTAGTGTTTATTTCATCCCAAAAAAATTGATCGGCGAGGCTTAATTTATGTGTTTTGTTTTTTAGGTCTGTGACCGTTGTGTCATTAGGAATTACAATATTTTGCCCTTCTTCAAAATCAATAAAAAGTTTATCTCGATCTTTTTCAGATAGAAAATAAGCTCTTTGGATTTTTGGACTATTAATTTCGGTGGGCCAATTCCGCTTGTAAATCTCTTTTGAGATTATTCTAAATTGTTCATAAGCCGCTTGGCGATATCCTTCATTGCTGTAATGAAGTCGGTCAAAACCTTTGATTCCCACCGTTGCATAAACCTTTACATAAGGGTCATAAGCCTGCTTTCTTTGATCTTCTCGAACATAAGCGGCTTCAGGATAAGGGTATTCGTATACGTTGTTTTGTGAAACAAATAGAAACTGAGAGCTGGGAAAAAACTTTTTATATTTTTGTTTTAGGTTTTCAAATTTTACCCCCCATGTATATTTGGTACCTATGGAAGCCGCAGCTTCGGATTCTCCTTGTCGGTAAATAATGCCTTTCACATGGTTTAATGTCCCCGATTTTAAGGCCTTGTAATACATGATATTTCCCCCATCTGGAGACGAAATATTGCCATCTAGAATGGAAAGCCAATCAATATTGGACCCTCCGGCAGCCGAATTTATTATGGAAATTGGGATTTTTTCGGACTCAAAAAGAAGTCTGCCCATCTCTGCCGCCCAAGGTCCAATCCTAGCTCCGCCCACGGGAAGTGACCATAAAGTATCTGCTAAATTATAAGGACCAAAATTTTCATTCCCCTGAACCGCTCCGAATGACCTTAGCCATTCGCCTTGATAAACTAAATTATCAATGGGCCCAATCCATGCATTCGATTGCCCAGTAACATAATATACATCCCCGGCCACTACATTTTTTCGCTTAACTACTAAGCTAGAATCTTTCCCTTTGAAGCCATATACTTCAAAATCATACTCTGCTAATTCTGCTGGGATTTGAAATTTAGTTGAAAATTTAGCCGATGATCCGGTAAATGTTAAAGCCACTTTCTGGTATTTATTGTTGGCACTATTTCGCAAAACTCGAACGGAAACGGCGGTAAACTCGGTAGATTTTGCTACACCTTCCACCGTAATATCAGCCAAATTCGTAGACTCTCTTGGATATAATTGAAAATCTTGAGGTAATTTATTGAAAGTAAAAGAGCCAAAAGTCTGAGCCGAAGTTCTACCTAATAAACATAAACTAAAAAATAAAAGTGAAATAATTTTTTGCATCTCAGGTAATAAGGCTTTGCTTTTAAGAGCCCACAATTTACAACAAATCGCCAAATTATTTTGAAATAATACCCCTAAAAATAATTTTAGCAAATCTCATTTCAGTAAAATCCATTAACTTTGAAACTTATCAAGTTTATTATGAACGTCGTTGTTTTTACAGGGGGTAATGGAAATGCTAATTTAATTAAGCACTTAAAAGATTTATCCTATGTGAATTTAAGCCTTTTAATCAACGGATATGACGACGGGCTTTCTACGGGAGTAATTCGGAGTGCCAACCAAGGCATGCTTGGGCCCTCGGATTACCGTAAGAATTTCACCTATATTTTAGATGATTTCACCGATTATAACCGCAATCTAAAAAAGCTTTTTGAACATCGACTAAGCGAGGAAGAAACGAGAGTTCTTTTGCATAACCCTGAAGAATTGATCAAAAATCTGATTCAAGAACATTATGCTTTAGATCGCCGTTCGGAAAATTTTATCAATCGATACTTTGAGTCAGGTTCTCAAAAGCTATTAAAATTTACCCATAATTTCTCCATTCTAAATGGGTTTAGTGTTGGTAACATCATAATAGGTGGTATTTATGCGGAAACTAATGATTTCAACCTGGCGCTATATCTGCTTACAACCCAATTTGAATTAACAGCCAAAATTATCAATATATCTACGGCCGATGATTCTAAATTAGTGGCCTTTGACGGAGATGGTAATTTTTTAGCGAATGAAGCGGATATTGTCAACTACGATGGCAATAAGCCCCTTTCAGATTTTTATTTATTGCCGCTAGATGAGCTTAACGCGCTCGATAAACAAGGTAAATATGAAAAGGAAGAAATAGCTAGAATTTCAAAAATACCTTCCTTATCCAAAGAAGCAATAAAGGCCTTGAAAGAGGCTGATTTAATCATTTTTGGATCAGGTACTCAGTTTTCTTCCCTCCTTCCCTCGTATCGAATTTGTAAGAATGCTATTCTAAAATCGAAGGCCCAAAAAGTATTAGTTATCAATAATAATTATGACAACGACATCAGAAATATTCAATTTGACGAGTTTACACAAAAAATTCTCAATGAATTAGACCAAACAAATTGTGATTTTTTTGACTCCATTATCGTCGATACAAATTCAGTTATCAAGCCTAAGCAGTCGCTTCCCAACTTGACCACTGCTAATGTAGCTGATCCTTCAGGGAAACACGATGGGCAAAAATTATGGACTTGGATCAATCGATCACTGGATACTAGACTAGGAGAAGTACCCGTACTTATCTCTTTTGCTAAGAATACCGAAGAATTTATAAAGGACTATTACCACAATGAAATGGGGAGTCTTAATAGCGATCCAACAAGGATTATTAAATTCTATCAAGCTGGAGAAACAGAAACGTCTTCCTACACGCTGCATCTAGATGCTTCCGGGAAAGTGTCACTTTATGAAATAGATGCTTGGATTCGAATCATGCAACTTAATCAATTGGATGCTGTTATTGGATCAAGATTTGAGTCGAGACGCCAACTAATCAACTCGTTTAAACACTCGATTGTCGAGTCTAATTTAATCTATTTATTTGCCCTAATAACTTCGTATTGGGTTAGTATTGTCTATTTTATTCGATTTTGGAGAATTATGCCCGATCCACTCAGCGGGATTTATTTGATCAAATCCAAACATGATATCCCCTACAAAAGCCTATCCTATTTCTTGAAAAAAATAAATAGAAAAAAGAATTTCGAATTTGTTTCCCTACCCATCAGTTACCGCACATTTAAAAAAGTTAAAATCTTAACCAAAATAAAAAATGTAATCGTCAACTTGCTTGGGCTCTATGTATAATCTACTTTTTGATTTTGATGGAACTCTTTTTGACACTGATTCAGCTCATGAATTAGCTTTTCAAAAGACTTTTTTAAATTATGACTTAGGGGAATGTCCTCCTTATGAATCATTGAAGGGAATTAAAACCAAAGACGTGTTTGCCAATTATTCCGATGATGAGGAAATGGTGAAAAAACTGGCTTCATATAAATCGCAAACCTATCAGGCCGATCTAAATGCCATAAAAGCCTTGGTTGATTTTGACCTAATCCGGCATTTAAAAAGTGTAGGAAATCGAGTATTTATTGTGACCGGAGGAAGTCGGCTCTCCATCGACCTATTGCTTAATGTGCATCAAATTGCTGGGTTTTTTGACGGGATTATTGCCGCCGACGATTATAAAAAATCCAAGCCAGATCCTGAACCTTTTTTAACGTGTATTTCAAAATTCAATATTTCAGGTACAATGCATGGAATCGAAGACTCAATACAAGGAATTGAAAGTTTAAAAAATGCAGGTATATTAGCCGTTGGAGTTCATAACCCCCTAATTGCCAAAAAATCAGACCTCTATTTTCCTGAAATAAATGAATATTTGAAATCTTTAATTGCCCAAGGATGAAAAAAGTCATCGTAATTCCAGCCGCCGGTAAAGGAAGTCGCCTTCATAGCGATTTACCCAAAATATTTACAGCCGTTTATGAGTCCAAATCTATTTTTGATCTGATTGTTGACCAGGGTACTTCGCATGTCGACGAAATGATTTTACTCTTAAGTCCGGCTGGCAAGGAATATTTTGACCTTCATATCGCCTCTTCCGCACCCCAAAATGTACATGTTTGGGTACAAGAATCTGCCACCGGAATGTTTGATGCCATGAATCAATTATTTGAGTCGTTGTTAAATCGTCCTGAAGATTTTCAAGTGATTGTGCAATGGGGAGACCAACCGTTTTGTGATGCCGAATTACATCAAACCTTGTTTTCAGATCTGAATAAATTCGAAGTTTCTGTCCCTCTAGTCTGGGTTTCTTCTCCCTATGTTCAGTTTAAATTAGGTTCCCCATTAGCGGTTTGGGAGAGCAGGGAAGGAGAAAAATGTGATGCTTTTGGGTTTAAAGATATGGGGGTTTTTGCTTTTACCCGTGGGTCAATAGAGTCCGCATGGCCACTATATAAATTGAATGCGCCCTTTGGGAAAGTTACCGGCGAACGAAATTTTGTTAAATTTTTTGAAACCATTCAGCAAAAGACAGCGATTTTTTGGCGCCTAGATCAGCCTTATTATAAGTCTATTGGAATTAATACCCCTGAGGAACTTAATGAAGCTAATTTATTTTTAAACCAAAAAGATCAAATCCGTTAAGGATCTAGGGATAAATTGTAAATTTGTCGATTAACCATATATGATGCATTATTTAGTTACCGGCGGCGCCGGATTTATTGGGACTCACTTGTGTAATTACCTGATCTCTTTAGGTCATCAAGTGAGCATTTTGGACGATATGTCTTTTGGCGATCAATCAAAAATTCACCCAAAAGCAAAATTGATTATTGGTAAAATTGAAGATAGCAATTTGTGCCTCGAGGTAACTAAAAATATCGATGGTGTGTTTCACATGGCGGCCTTTTCCAGAAGTGGGCCATCTTTTGATATGCCCGAACAATGTCATGAAAGCAATGCTTTAGGGACCTTAAATATCCTTCAAGCGTGTAAAAAAAATGGAGTTAAGCGCATTGTATATTCGGGCTCGTCAACTTTCTATGGAAATAAAATAGGGGTTCAAAAAGAAGGAGATCCAGGGGATTTCTTGAATTTTTATGGCCTAACTAAGCATGTTGGCGAATTGTATGTGCAGCAGTTTTATCGAAATTTTGGCCTTGAATGCAATATTTTGAGGTACTTTAATGTGTATGGACCGGGCCAACCAGCCACGGGGGCGTATGCATTAGTGCTTGGGATTTTTATCGATCGATTTAAAAAAGGTGAGAGACTTGAAATACATGGTTCTGGCGAGCAAAGACGTGATTTTATTCATGTCTTAGATATCGTCAAAGCGAATGTGGTCGCAATGAATTCCGAGACTGTGGGTGAAATTTTTAACATCGGCTCGGGTGTCAATTACTCCATAAAAGAATTAGCTAATTTCTTCCCTATTGAAAATTTCCATACCGAAAGGAGATCTGGAGATGCTGAGGAAACATTAGCCGATATATCAAAAGCGCAAAAATACTTAGATTGGAATCCTGAAATATCGCTTGAACAAGGAATAAGCCAACTCATCGAAGAATGAAATCCATCAGCATCGTCACCGCAGCCTTTAACGAATGCCCCGGAATAATCCAGTTGGCAAACGAATGGCTTTCGTTTTTCGATCAGCATCCCGATATATCCGAAGGAGAAGTAATCATTTGTGATGACCATAGCGATTTACACCAATACGAATCGTTAAGAGATTCCTTTATTGGCAACCAACGGGTGACCATCTTACGAAATGAGCAAAATGAAGGACCAGGATTTTCATTTCAAAAAGCCATTTCTCAGGCCAAATACGACTGGACTTTAATCACCGATTCGGATGGCCAATTTCCCATCGATAACGTGAATCAAATGCTTTTGGCATTAGGCAACCAAGATGCGGATATCGTTTTTACGCACCGGAATCGAAAATATGACAATGAGTTTAATCGTTTTGGGCAAAAGGTTTCTAACCAACTGTGTAACTCAATTTTTAATTCCCAACTTCAAGATTTTTCTTGTGCATTTAAATTAGTCAAAACCCCGTTGCTTCAATCGCTAATATTAGATGCGAGGTACATGAACTATTCATTAGACCACACGGGGAAATTATTAAACTCCTCAGCAAAATGGATAGAAACTCAAGTAACTTGCCGCGTAACCGAGGCCAGAAAAAGAAATATATCTAGCGAAATAAAACGAGCAAAAAATCGATTTTTATACATAGCCTATTTATTCTTCACGCAATACCTACGAAAAAATAGAGTCATTTTTTAATGATTCTGCGATAAAACCATGTTCTCAAAAATCCCTTTATTTCTTAGTTTATTGGCGTGGGGATTTATGGCATTCCTATTAATTTCCCTATCTTTTTATAATCAACCCAGCATCACCGACGACTTTTGCTTCGGCTGGATGGGCAGGGAATATGGAATATTTCTGGGCGCCTACCATTATTATGCGGGTTGGAGCGGGCGTTATTTCGCAGATCTTCTCCTTCATATTAACCCTTTAGTTTTCAGTACTTCCTTTGAACATTTTAAATGGGGAACGATTGCATTAATTGTGATTGGTTTTGCTAATGGATATTATTTTTTAAAAAATGTATTCCAAATTCCACACAATAATGCTAATCTCTGGATTCTTTCATTGGTCAGCCAAGCCGTTTGTTGGTATACAATACCCGGCCTTTTCCAATTATTTTATTGGTTTTCGGGCCATTATTACTACTTATCTTTTCATTTAGTCCTATTATTTGTCAACATATATTTCTATTGTTCTAAGCCCATATTAAGAGTCACTTTACTCTCTTGCATCATTTTTTGCTTGATTGGTTCAAGCGAAATTTCCATGATCATGTTTTCAGGAATTTTCTGGCCATTCCAATTATATACAGCTTGGAAACAGAAAAAAATTAAATTAGAGACCATTTTATTTTTTATCATTTGGGGAATTTCCATAGGCCTAGTTTTGCTTTCCCCAGGAAATAAAGTTCGCGCCCCTAAACATATTGATTACATCAAAGGGCTCACAGAGTCTATGTTGAATTTTGGTATGGTGCTCAAAATTTATGTTAAATCACCGCTGATTTGGGTTTTCAACTTGCTTTTGTTTTTTACTATTGATAAGCCAAAAAAACAATATATTCTGTCATATAAGGAAATTCTAGGTCTTTTAATCTTGTTCCTCATGAGCTATTTTTTAGCTTTTGTCCCCATGGCATTAGCGCTAGGCGAAGACTTTATTCCTGATCGAATTCAAAGTTTAATCTTGATGTATTTGATTTTTGGGTTTGGATATCTTATTGTTTGGATTAAATATAAGGTAGGCCACTTAAATTCTTCAAGCCTGGCTATTTCTCAAATTTCATTGCTAGTTGTATTTATAACGCTCCTATTATTTAATCAAAATTCAAAACAATTTTATGATGAATGGCGTTTCGACAAAGCTAAAAAATACGCCAATGAAAATGCACAAAGGTTTGACCTGATCCTTAAGTCAAAGAG
>CANKVC010000032.1 GCA_947486835.1 Cytophagaceae bacterium
GGGTGGAATATTTTTTGATTATTTGAAGTCGAATTCTACTGAAGAAAAAGTAAATACCTTTGATTTTGTCAAAAAAATAGGCGAGTCTTTTGTGCCCACTTATAGCCATTTGATGGGTTTGAATGCGGATAAACCTTTTGGCCAAGAAGAAAAAGACTTTCAATTATTACGAAGGGGCCGTTATGTTGAATTTAATTTAGTTCATGACCGAGGAACTAAATTTGGACTAGAAACGAATGGTCGGACTGAATCTATTCTAATGAGCATGCCACCCATGGCTTCATGGGAATATATGCATGACGCTTCTCAATTCCCTGAGGGGCAAAAAACGATGTCTCTCTTGAAAAAGGGGATTGATTGGTTGGCCTAAAAATAAATCAGGCTTTTAAAACTTGCTTTCTTGCAACATTTATCATTGTTTTGGATAATGGTAAAATAAAATGATAAAAATATTTTATATCATTTTTAGGGGTTCCCTTATTTTAAGGAACCTAATCAATAATTAACAGTAAATAATTGTTTTAATCTTTTGTAAATGGATTATTTGGATAAACCAGATAGTAAATTATGTGAATCACTTTTCAAGGGTGATTCAAAAGCCTTTGAACTTATCTACAATAAGTATTTTAAGTATTTATATCGATATGTCAATCATTCATTAGGCTCTAAAGAGGATTCAGAAGAGATTTTACATGATTTATTCTTAAGTATTTGGCAAAATCGAAGTAATAAAAAGATTTTAGACCTCAGGGTTTATTTATATGTCTCAGCGAGGAATTTGATTAATAGACATTTAAGGAATAAAATCAATTTTTCTAAATACAGAGAGTTTGAATTGTTGCATAAAGTGTTTAGTAGCAATGAATCAGAATCCATAACGAATTCAAATGATTTCAATAATCGATTGAATTTTATTTTGAATTCTATGTCTGAAAAAACTGCCACGGTATTCAGAATGAGTAAAATAGAAGAGATTTCTGTGAAAAAGATTTCTGAGCAGCTTGATATTTCAGAAAAGGCGGTTGAATACCACATCACTAAGTCTCAAAAGATTTTAAAGGAAAAGTTTAAAGACTTTTATTCAGCAAATTAAATAGTATACAATAAAATGATAAATAGGGAATTTGACTCATTAAGTGAAAAATTCAATCAGGGCAAATGCACGGAGGAAGAGCTAATACTCTTGCGAAAATTAGCTAATGATAATCTAAAGTTTCAAAATCATTCGAATTTAGAGTCCTCCATTGAGGTACAAAATAAAATTTGGGATAAATTGGATTTGGGTAAAGAGACAGGTAGGAATGTCAAATATTATTGGATTGCTTCTGGAATTGCAGCTTCATTGCTATTAGTTTTTAGTTTATTTTTTCAATTTGATTTTAATAATAAGTTAGACTTTGCTTCGATACCTAGAAATGGGGTTGAAACAAAAAACAATGCAAATTCATTGCAAAAAATCACTTTACCTGATGGTAGTCATGTGTTATTGGGTAAAAATGCTAATATCATAGTCGCTGAAAATTTCGGTGTTAAATCAAGAACCGTTTATTTGACTGGGGAGGCATTTTTTACGGTAACAAAAAATGAAAAAATTCCATTTTTCGTTCATGTGGATAATTTGATTACGGAAGTTATTGGCACTTCTTTTAAAATAAGTAATCCAAGCTCTGATAAATTAATAGAGGTATCCGTTAAAACGGGTAAAGTTTCCGTTTATACTTATAATCAAAATTCAATTAAAAAATCAAATGGCGTGATCATTACTCCGAATCAAAAAGCTGTTTTCAATTTGATTAGCAGAACTATTAATGAAAGTGTTGTCGATGTTCCGCTGGTTATCTTACAAAATGTCAAAAAGTCTGATTTTGTATTTGATGATGTTAATGTGGATGGGATATTTAAGAAAATGCAACAGATTTATGGGATTGAGATTATTCAAGTTAATTCCAATATCAATCGATGTGTCTTTACAGGCGATTTAAATGGCCTGGACATGTTTAAGCAGTTGGAGTTTATCTGCTCTTCAATCAATGCTAATTATGAAGTTCGAGGCTCATCCATTTTTATTAATGGTGAGGGTTGTAAATAAATATAAAATTTAAAAAAGAATTTAACATATGGATAAATAAAAGAAATGAAAAAAAGAGTCGATAATGCGTCAACATTACCGACTAAAGTGTACTCATTCAACGGTATTGAATGTTTTCGTCAGACGAAAGTACACGAGTTATTGATCTTGAAAAACCTTTAACAATGTAAAATTATGAACAAAAAATACAAATCTCCAAGATTACTTTTAAGAGTTATGAAAATTTCCATGCAACAACTTTTTCTCAGTTTTATTTTTTGCACGTTTGCATATGCCAATACTGCATTAAGTCAAAATGAGTTAAAAGAAACGGTTACGATCCAGGCTGAAAATACACAGATAAAACGTGTTCTCTCATTGATTGAGAAACAAGTCGATTATCGATTTATTTACAGCTCTAGCGCAATTAATATAAATAAAAAGGTCAGTTTGAATGTGACAAACAAAAAACTAGAGGAAGTTCTAAATGACCTATTTAAATTAATTGACATTCAATATTCAGTTAAGGATAGAAGAATTTTATTAAGAAATAATGTTCTTGCTAATGCGACTGTTAGCCTGAATAATAATATCATTTTAGAAAAACCTATCAAGGGAAACGTAAAAGATGAAAATGGCCAAGCCTTACCTGGAGTAACTATCCAAATTCAAGGTACTAACCAAGGCACACAGACTGATGCAAATGGTAATTTTGCATTTTCATCTTTGGATGATAAGGAAGTGCTCGTTATTTCTTTTGTAGGTTATGTTTCTCAAAAAATCCTGATAGGCAATAAATCATTAATCGAAGTTTCTTTAATCCCAGACAATAAGTCTTTAGATGAGGTTATTGTGGTAGGTTATGGAACGCAAAAGAAAAGTGATTTAACCGGTGCTGTTGGAACCATCAAAACAGATGCCATTCAAGAGCGTAGGTCTGCTTCTTTAAATCAGGCTATTGCAGGTAGAGTCACTGGGGTGAACGTTTCGGTTAACTCAGGTCGTCCAGGTGGACGTGCCAATATTCGTATTAGAGGTAATACCTCCGTAAGTGTAGCAAATAACCCATTATATGTGATTGATGGAGTTATTTTGAATGCTTCTGATTTAGCCAATGGTAGTACGCCCATTGATTATTTAAATGCGAATGATGTTTCGAATATAGAGATTTTAAAAGATGCTTCTGCCACTGCAATTTATGGGGCAAGGGGAGCGAATGGTGTTATATTAGTCACTACAAAAAGAGGAAGTCAAGAGGGTGGTAAAATAAGTTATGATACTGATTTTAGTGTAGGAGTTCTACCTAAAAAAATACCTTTATTGAATGCGACAGAGTTTTTGTATGTGGAAGATCAGGCCTATTTAAATGCGAAAAAATATGATCCGGTAGGCTTTGCTGGTGGGAAATATGTGAATCCTGCCACTAAGAGAACTAACCCTTTGTTATTTGATTCTAGCGGTAAGCCTTTGTATAATACGGATTGGCAAGATGAAGCTTTTAGGAATGCATTAACTCAAAATCATCAATTGGCCTTTACAGGAGGGAATTCAAAAGAAAATTATGGTTTGTACTTAGGATATCGAAATGAGGATGGACTTGTCAATGCTTCCTGGTTAAAACGATATTCAGCACGTTTTGTCATGGATAGCCAAATTAAATCTTGGATTAAAATTGGTGGAAGTTTAAGTTATAATGATCAAAGTGAAAGCCAAGTAGATCCTTTAGGGGGTGGTGGTATTATCACCATGCGTCAAGTTTTAGAGGCGCTTCCAATTGTTCCCGTTAAATATCCTGATGGAAGATGGGGAAGTAATGAGGATTATGCTGGAATGGAAGGTGGCGGTAGCCCTATTCAAGTATCGGAGGAAAGATTATACTATTTAAAAACTCAATCATTATTAGGAAACGTATACTCTAATATTAATTTGGCCAAAGGTCTTGAATTGAGAACCACAGTGGGTGTCAATATTATCAATCAAGAAACGGATTATTATGGTGGTCGTACACTAAATTATATTTCTAGAAATCAAGGTGGGGATGCTTCTTTGACAGCTGATCGTCATAATTCATGGCAAATAGAAAACTATTTGACTTACAATAAGAAAATTTCTTCGGATCATTCCATTGTAGCTATGTTGGGTCAAGCACTTCAGCATGTGGATCGGATGAATTTTACGGCAAGAGCTCAAAGATTTCAAGATGATTATTTCCAATTTAATAACCTAGGTACAGGTGCTGTAACTCCAGCTTCTTCTTCTAGTGTTAGTGGGTATGGCTTAGATTCTTATTTTGGTCGATTTAATTATAATTTGAAGGATAAATACCTGGTGACTTTCACTGGTCGTGTGGATGGTTCTTCGAAATTTGGAGCAGCTAATCGTTATGCCATTTTCCCATCAGCTGCATTGGCTTGGAAAGTAATCGAAGAAGATTTTATGCAAGATATTCCTGTGATTTCGAATCTTAAATTAAGGACTAGTTATGGAATTACGGGTAACTCTGAAATCACGGCGTATCAGTCTTTAGCTGGTTTGGGGAATTATGCGGTTATATTTAATAATGCACGCCAAGTAGGTATAGGGATAAACCGATTAGCAAATCCAGATTTACGTTGGGAAAAAACGGAGCAAATTGATGCTGGTTTAGAATTAGGCCTATTAAACAATAAAATCAATATTGAGGTTGATCTTTACCGTAAATTGACTACAGATATGCTATTAAGTGCTCCTGTACCTTCAAGTAGCGGTTTTACAACAGTTAGTCAAAATGTGGGAAGTATGGAAAATAGAGGAGTTGAATTTGCGATTAATTCAGTCAATGTGGCAAGTCCTAATTTCACATGGAATACATCATTTAATATTTCATTTAACCAAAATAAGGTAATTGCCTTGACTGGTGGTGCTGATATATTCCTAGGAAGAACAGTTGTACGCGAAGGGGCACCTGTTGGTTCATTTTTTGGTTTTGTGCATCAAGGAACATGGAGTACAGCAGAAGAATCATTGGCTGCTAAGTATTTGAAAAAACCAGGTGATATTAAATACCAAGACACGAACAACGATGGTAAGGTCAATGATAATGATCGTGTGATTATAGGAAAAGGTATTCCTGATAGTTTTGGGTCATTTATTAATACGTTTTCTTCCAATAACTTTGAGTTGATGATTGATCTTCAATTTATGAATGGTAATGATGTTCTTTTTGGAAGCAAGCACTCTGCTGAAGATAGAGTTAGTATTGCCAATAGCTTTAAAACAGTTTTAAATGGTTGGACACCGACCAATCAAAGCTCAAGGCTTGCAGAATTACGACCTGTATCTGCTGGATATACTACGAACAATGATACAGATCGAATTCAGGACGGATCTTTTTTAAGGGGTAGGAATGCGATGTTATCCTATAAGTTTCCTTCTGAGATTGCCAGAAAAATGAAGATGAGTCGATTGAGGGCATTTGTTTCTGTCCAAAATTTCTTTTTATCTACTAAATTTCAAGGATACGATCCTGAAGTTTCAACTTCTGGAGCTGCTTTTGATCAAGGATTAGATCTATATGCATATCCAAAGGCTAGAACATTTATGGTCGGCTTAAATATAGGTTTATAAAAAAATATCAATTTTTAAATATAATACGATGAAATACACGATAAAAAAATACTTGATATTAGCCATCGGCTCTTTAATCATTTTTAGCGGATGCTCTAAGTTTTTAGAAGAACCTGATAAGTCAAATTTTACTAGAGAGAACTATTTTACCAAGCCTGAACATGCAGAAAGTATCATCAATTCGATTTATGAAAACATGCGAAATGTATTGGGTGGTGGTTTTAATGGGGCACCATGGATGATGCTTGAATTTGCCACGGGATTAGCAAATACTGAACTTGGGCAAGCCCAGAATAGTATTTTCGTTAGAAACTTGGTTAACAATTCGGATAATGCATATGGTCAAACATATTGGACTAGTCATTATAGGGGAATTGGTAATGCTAATCTAGCCATAGCTAAAATACCTGGTATTAAGATGGATGAAATAGCTAAGAAAAAATTCTTAGGGGAAGCTAGATTTTTGAGGGCTCTGTATTACTATGATTTGGTTAGAATTTTTGGTTCTGTACCATTAATTTCTGAGCCAATTGACTTAAGTTCAAAAGATTTATATCCTGAACCAGCAAGTGTAGAAAATATCTATAAATTGATTGAATCTGATTTGCTTGAGGCAGAAAAATCAGGTTTGCCATTTAGAGATGCATCTGGCAGGGTTTCCATTGGGGCGGTCAAATCGCTTTTGTCTAGTGTCTATTTAACGATGGCAGGATTTCCACTGAATAAATCTGAGAATTTTCCTAAGGCGGCTGAAAAGGCATTGGATGTAATTAATTCGAACCAATTTACCTTATTTGCTTCTTATGATGATCTACACCTTGCATCAAGAAAAAATAGTATTGAGAATATTTTCCAAGTTCAATATTTAGAAAACATATTGCCTTCTAATTGGCAAACGTCAATTATTCCATACAACCAAGGTATTTCTAATTACACGGATGAGACAGGAGCTATTTTTGCCAACAAAGAATTTGTAGAATCCTATGAAAAAGGAGATAAAAGAGCCGCAGAGAAGCAATTTTATTATTCAAGCTATACTTTGCGTGGTAATAGAACTCAATCCAAAAACTTAGGAGGTTATTACCTGTTTAAGCATTTTGATGTGTTAGCTCAAACTTCCACCACGAGTAGTGGTTTAAATTGGACCTTGTTAAGGTACCCAGAAGTACTATTAACCTATGCAGAAGCTGCAAATGAAACAGGTGGTCCTAGTGCTACTGTTTTAAATGCGATTAACTTAGTCCGTAAAAGAGCTGAATTACCTGCATTGGAAGGACTTTCAAAGGACCAATTGCGTGAGGCAATCTGGAGAGAAAGATTTTATGAACTTAGTTTTGAAAATAAAACTTGGTATGACATGGTTAGACTTAGAAAAGCTTTCAATGTAAGTACTAAGAAATTTGATGCTTATGTTGGTCATAAATTCTCTTATGGACCTACTCTTTCTGAAAAAGAATTATTATTTCCAATTCCGACAGCCGAGATTCGAAACAATAGTAAGTTGAAACAAAACAAAGGGTATTAATATTCTTTAACATAAAAAAAGCACTTCAATGAAAATTGAAGTGCTTTTTTTTATTTAATTATTTCTTTAAGCCTCCCAAACAACACTAATTCCCTTAGGTGTCATCAATAAAATACGAGTAGGTGACGGCAATAAAACCAAACGAGTTGCGGCAGCTGGATCTTCAACCCACTCAACCTCAACTCCCTCTTTTTTCCCAATCTCAATTTCACCATCAGCCGTTTCTACAAATTTCTTAGCTAAATAGGCCGTTGGCAACAACACATCCGATTCAGGACAATGTTTGATATGAACCTTTTCTAAAATTTCTTCTAATTGATCCCCATATTTTTCGTTGAAATCATCTTCCAAATCATGCAAAACTTCTTCTACATCATCATAAGTGTCATCCGAATAGCTTAATTTGCTTAATTCTAATCGCTTTTGCAAAATGGCAATCATCGCCTCGTCAATAGTATTCATTCCTTTTAATTAATTTTTTTACAAAGATAAGTTTTGAAATGGATTTTCCCTTGGGAATTTCGCGTCAAAATAAATATTTCCATGCTGAGTATTCAATCCACTAGCTAAGTTGTTGGAATACAGCAAACCTGTTCCTAATCCCTGCGGGATCAAGTCGGAAAATTGTCCCGTAAACTGGGCAATGGCCTGCAGTCCTACATTCGATTCTAACGCTGATGTGATCCACCAACCTACTTTCATGTCATTAGCCAGATTAATCCATTGCATAGTTGCCTCAAACCCACCTAAAAAACTCGGTTTTAAAATAATATATGCTGGCTTGATCTTATCTAATAGCTCTTCTGAGTCTTTTATTCCAATCAATTCCTCATCTAAGGCAATTGGGATTTCCGACTTCCTACATAAATCAGCCATTTCATTCCATTGCCCTGCCTTGATCGGTTGTTCAATCGAATGTATGCCATATTTTGATAATTTTTCTAGTTTATTGGCAGCTTCATGAATCGGAAATGCTCCATTCGCATCTAATCGGATTGTCAGCTCTTTCTCTGAATGAACCTCTCTGATCGAGCGTATTAAGTCTAATTCCGACTCAAAATCAATGGCACCTATTTTCAATTTTAAACAAGTTAAGCCCTCGGCCAATTTTGACTCAATTTGCTTTTGCATGTATTCCTTTGAACCCATCCAAATCAAGCCATTAATGGGTATAGGGTGCTTAGACGCTGAAAAATCATTTTGGAAATAAATGCCATTTTGTTGATTTAAATAATCGAACATAGCCATTTCCGCGGCCAATCGAAAGGATGGTTGGTTAAACGGAATAGCAGAAATCCATTGGCTAACTTCTGTTTTATCCCTAGGTAAATCCCTAGATAAATGATTAATGGCCATTTGGAAATCATCCAAGACATCTTCTTTGTATTCTGGGCTAAGTCCAAACAAGGGCCCCGCTTCCCCCAATCCCACAAACCCGGTATTATCTGGATTTGATATCTGCAAAAAATAACTATTTTTTTGGGTTAATATTCCTCGCGACGTTCCCGCTTCCACATGAAAATGTAAGGTTCTACGTTTTACTTGAAATATAGATTTGGACATGGGTGCAATTTATTATTTTCTTCTGAGTTTTGCTGCCTGATCATTTATTTTTAGCTTTAACTTGTCATGATGAGAACAATTTTAACTTTTATTCCGGCTTTGCTTTTTAAGGCGATAAGTTCTGTAAGGAATTTATTGTTTGATCGCCAAGTACTTAGCTCTCATAAATTTTCCTCCCCCTTTATCTTAGTGATCGGTAACTTGTCCGTCGGCGGCACAGGCAAAAGCCCTTTAGTTACCTACATAGTCCAACATTGGCCTTGGAAATCTGAAGTGGGTGTGCTGAGTCGGGGTTATGGCCGTAAAACCAAAGGTTTTCAATGGGTTCTGGATGTGTCAACAGCCATGCAAGTTGGGGACGAACCATTAGCCTATAAAAAATTATTTCCTCATGTGCCTGTAGCTGTTTGTGAAAAAAGGCCAAAAGGCGTTCAAAAAATGGTGGAAGATTTTCCATTTCTGGATACGGTCATTTTAGATGATGCCTTTCAACATCGTCGGATTGCCGGAAACTTGAATATCATTTGTACCACATATAACAAACCCTTTTTTGAAGACCAATTAATGCCTTTAGGGCGATTGAGAGAATCTATTTCTGGTATTCAACGAGCAGACGCCTTGTTTGTCAACCGTTGTCCTCGGGACTTTAATGCATCTGAATTCACTCGGAAAGCGAGAAAATATGTCCCAGATTCAATGCCCATTTTTTACACGCAAGTAAAATATGGAGAGATCGTTGGTCCCCATCCTAAAAAAATCAAATGGCATTTGCTAGCAGGCATTGCCGATCCGGCGCCTTTCTCTGAGTATGTATCAAGTCAATTTCAAGTTATATCAGAGCGTATTTTTCCAGATCATCATTCTTTTACGGAGGATGAATTAAGTGAGTTGAATGTAATGGCAAAGCAATTGGCCCCCGATGAAGGAATTATCACCACATATAAAGATTATATGCGTTTAATGGATTCATTTTCTGATTGTCCAGACCTAAAATCTAATTTGTATTATCTGCCCATCGAAATGTCATTTGTGAATCAAGAGAAAGAGTTTTGGGCTTGGTTGGGCAATAAAATGAAAAGGTAATTCCCATAAAAATATTTACCTTTGATCCGTGAAAATAAGGAGTATACTTATATTTTTTATGTTGGTTTTGCCCATTGCTTTTGCTTTAGGGCAAACTCCCATGAGCCCACAATCATCCGGACAGGGTTCAATGGATCCTTCCCAACCTAATCCTAACGGTGGATTTCCTGACCCTAAGCTGACTAAAACTCCCACTCAATCTTCCAAAAGTGGCCGAGCAGCTTTGGATGATTCGACTAAACAGATTTATGGCCCTAATTCCACACATTACTTTTTAGAAAGTGACATACTAAATGCTAAACTTGTTAATCGAAATATTGACACTTCTTTACATTTATTCCATCGATACCTATTTCAAGAAAAAGCCTATTTTTTAACAGCTAATCTTGGTAACGAGGGAACTGCAGTTCGAAACATCTTTGTTAAATCTCCCAATGCGTTAGGAACTCATTTAGGTTATAATGCCTATATGCCCTATGCTTTTGACACCGACGAAGTCAAATATTACAACACAAAATCCCCCTTTTCTGATATCGATTATAGCTTAGGTGGAGGTGGTCAAACTCGCCTGAATTTCTCTTTTGCAAGAAACATCGATTCACTTTGGAACATGGGCTTAGAATTACAACGAGTGGTTGCAGATAAGGTATTAACGGATGCAGCTTTCAAAAAAGGCGATCAATTTTTATTAGGCCAATGGGCTGTTTTATTGCATTCTAATTATCGATCTCGTAATAATAAATACCGCATTTTAGGTCATTTTAATTACTTCGACCAAGGAACAAATGATCAAGGGGGAGTAAAATTGACAACCGGACAGACGCCAACGGCCGCCCTAAATTACCTCGATAACACGGCGATTTTATCAAATTCAACTAGCCAGTCGAATGACCAATTTTTAAAATTTCATGTATACCATGAATTTATTGGGTTCAAAGGCTTGCAATTTTTCCAACGATTTGATTTAGAAACCCGTAAAGTGAAGTATAGAGACATGGATTTTGACATGTCACTGGCAGATCGTTTCTATCCTAAAACGTATATAAATTATATTCAGGCGCCTTCTGTCCCTGATTCGATGTACAATGAAAATCAATGGAATTCCTATAGTCATCAAACTGGCATAAAGGGCGTATTTAGGAAATTCATTTACAGAGCTCATTTGAAGCAACGTTATTGGTCCGTTTACAATCCCATGAACGATGCCAAACTAGATCGTTTTGAAAATTACTTAGGTCTTTGGTTACATCAGTCCTTCTCGGATAATATAGATTTTACTGCAGAAGGAGAATATCTATTAGGATCAGATTATAAGTTGGCAGCTCAATTTACTTCGCCATGGTTTTATGCGAAGGTCCAACGAACTTCTTCGAGTCCTAGTATCGTACAAAATTGGGTCCATAATATTTCGTATCGTTGGAAAAATGATTTTGACAATATCCAATTTGATGTGTTGGAAGGAGGATTGGAATACAAATCAAAACAGTTTTATGTAAAACCCTATGTCACTATTCAACGCATTGGGAATTGGGTTTATTTTGATTCATTGGCCAACGTAAAACAAACCAATGAGGCGATTGGAGTATTTAGGACCAGTGTAGATCTAGGTGGAAATTTTGGGAAGTTTGAGTGGGGAACACGGCTTCATGCCAATACAAGTTCCGGTCTCGATATCATCAGAATGCCTAGTTTTGTGGCGAATGCCAACTTAGCCTTGAATGTACAATATAAAAAATTGCTTTATATGCAGTTTGGAATAGATCTCCAACATCAATCCGCTTATTATGCAGATGCTTATATGCCTGCATTCCAGCAATATCACCTTCAAGATAAATTTCAACTTCCTGCATTTGTGCAGGCTGATGCCTATGTGAATCTTCGAATTAATCGGGTTCGATTGTTTTTCAAAATGTCCAATGTTACACAGGGATTAATAACGTCCAACTATTATACAGCCTATTTACATCCCGCGATGGGTCGCGTTTTCGGTTATGGAGTCAAATGGCTTTTGTTTGATTAAATAATACCTGTTCAGTATACAGAAACAGGGAATATTTAATAAGTTTGTGCTTTACAAAAACCTGTTTAAATATGTCTCAAATTACACGTCGAGAGTGGGTTAAAGGAATGGCTTTGGCCACCCTTGGAACCGTTGCATTTTATGATGCAAAATCTATTTCACCTACTCATTTTAATTTTACCCTTGCCGAAGATCAAACTTTAGAATTAATCATGGGTGCTATTATTCCAGAGTCTTCCATTCCAGGTGCTATCAGTTTAGGAGTACCTGTATTTGTGAAAACAATGATGAAAGATTGTTATGAGGCAAAAGCCCAACAAAGTTTCAAAAATGTCATGGGCGATATTCCAAAACTGTTTCTAACCGAAAATAAAAAGGAAATTTCCACGGCCTCAGAGTCAGAAAAAGAACAATTTATTTTTCAGGTGGAAAAAGGAAAACATGGGGTGGAAGCACAAAAAACATTAGCCACCTTAAAAGGCCTAACGATTCAGGGATATATGTCGACTGAATACATTATGGTCAATCATTTAAATTATCAAATGGCTCCCGGATTTTTCAACGGTTGCGCCCCAATAAAGAAATAAGTCATGTATATTTTAAATAACGCGGAAAAACGCACATACGGAGCTATCGTAATCGGTTCAGGAATAGCAGGTGGTTGGGCCGCGAAAGAATTTTGTGATAAAGGTGTCAAGACTTTGGTCTTAGAGCGAGGGAGAAAAGTTACTCACAATGAGGATTATCCAACTACTTTAATGAGTCCATGGGAATTTCCACATCGAGGAAGGTTAACCAAAGAGGAGATCGACGAAAACCCTATTGCCAGTAAATGCTACCAGTTTAAAGAAGATTCAAAACACTTTATTGTCAAAGACAAAGAGCATCCCTATGAACAGGATAAACCCTTTGATTGGATTCGTGGGTACCAGGTAGGTGGTAAATCCTTGCTTTGGGCTAGACAAACACAGCGCTGGTCGCAGTTCGATTTTGATGGTCCGGCTCGAGATGGATATGCAACGCCTTGGCCCATTAATTATAAGGATATTGATCCATGGTATTCGCATGTAGAATATTTTGCAGGGATTTCCGGAAATAAAGATGGATTAGATTCCTTGCCAGATGGCGATTTCTTGCCTGGCTACGAATTGACCTGTGTGGAAAAACACTTTCAAACTGAATTAAAAAAGCATTATAAAGACCGACATGTTATTTCCGCTCGTTGTGCCCATATTTCTGAGCCGCGCGAAATACATCTCCAACAGGGTAGAGGGCGGTGTTTGAGCCGTAATTTATGCCAAAGAGGTTGTCCTTACGGAGGTTATTTTAGTTCAAACGCATCGACTTTACCTTGGGCAGCCAAAACGGGTAATTTGACTTTGCGTCCAGATTCTATCGTGGAATCTGTGATTTATGATGAAAAAAAGAAGAAGGCCGTAGGGGTTCGCGTGATTGATGCGCACACGAATGAAATGGTGGAGTATTACGCGAAAGTAATTTTTGTTACAGCGGCAGCATTAAATACCAATGCTATATTGTTGAACTCAAAATCAGATCGCTTTCCAAATGGTTTAGGCAATGATAGCGGGGTCCTTGGGAAATATGTAGCTTTCCATAATTATCGAGCTACCATATCAGCCGAATATGACGGATACTTTGACTTTAAAACGGAAGGGAGTAGGCCTACTTCAGGTTATGTCCCTCGTTTCCGCAATTTATACAAACAAGAAACGAATTTCTTACGTGGATATGCTGCTGGAATGAGTGCAAGACGTGCAAATACCACAGATCGAGATTCCGTAGGCGAGAGCTTAAAGAATTCGTTATTAAATCCTAAATGGACTAATTGGTCCGCAGGTTCTCACATGATGGGCGAAACAATTCCCAAGGAGACGAACAAAATTACATTGGACCCCATCAAAAAAGATGCGCATGGTTTACCAATCATGCACATGGATGTTTCTTATGATGACAATGATGATAAAATGGTGATAGATTTTATCGAGCAATTTACAGAGATGTATACCAAAGCCGGCTTTAAAAATATTCGTTCTCGAGATTCAAAACAAGCGCCCGGACTAGATATTCATGAAATGGGCGGTTGCCGTATGGGAAATGATCCAAAGACTTCGATGCTCAATAAATGGAATCAAATGCACGCAGTTAAAAATGTATTTGTGAGCGATGGAGCCAGTATGACTTCCACGTCAACACAAAACCCCTCATTAACCTATATGGCATTAACTGCCCGAGCCGTAGATTATGCAGTAAAAGAAATGAAAAAGGGCAATCTATAATGCAAACATTTTTAGGTAAAACAGCAGCACATATTTTTGGGGAGCATCCCATCGAAGAATTAAAAGATATTGCTATTGTGATGCCCTCGCAGCGTGGGGTACTTTACTTAAAAAAAGAGTTAGCTATTTTAGGAGATAGACCTTTTCTATCTCCTTCTTTTTTCACCATTGAGGAGTTTGCGCTCCAAATGACGGATTCTACTTTAATTGACCCCATTCAGTTGTTGCTAGAGGCTTTTGCGTGTTTTAAGCAGGTGGATGAACAAGTTAATTTTGATCGTTTTATTTCTTGGGGCCAATTAATGCTTAAAGATTTTGAAACCTTAGATATGTATTTGGTTGATCCATACCAAATATTTTCCTTTTTGTCTGAAGTAAAATCCATTGAGCGATGGGGCAAAGAATATGGGGAGGAGAACCCAGAGAAATTTATTACTCCACATACGACCTCCTATTTTAAATTATTTGATCATTTACTAGAGGTGTATATTCGTTTGCACGCAACTCTAAATGCTAAAGGTTTCGTGTATCGGGGAATGGCCTATCGGAAATTAGCCGATTATTTGGCCGCAGGGAAAGCATTACCCAAAACGTTTAAAAAAATATATTTTGTCGGTTTTAATGCACTTTCTAAGGGAGAGGAAGAGATCATTCGTTTGTTGATTAAAAATGGAATGGCTCAGACGCTTTGGGATGCAGATGCATATTATGTGGATAATATGTTTCACCGAGCAGGTACTTGGCTGAAAAAATATTCGGATAGCTCTACAAATGAATTTTTATCTCGAGGACCATTCCAATGGAAAACCTCGGATTTATTGGACAAGCCCAAGCGTGTAGAAATTTTAGGATTAGCAAATCCCAGTGCTCAGGTGTTTGTCGCCATGGATATTATACGCAAATGGCAACAAGAATACGGAACAGAGGAACAAGTGGCGCTTGTTTTAGCGGATGAATCCTTATTAGACCAAGTGATGTTGTATGTGGGAGAGTTTAAGGAACGCCTAAATATTACCATGGGTTACTCATTGAAGAAGACGCAAGTATTTTCCTTGGTTAATTTATGGTGGGATTTGCAAAAACAATCTGTTCAAGGGAAATTTTCTGTTTCCACCTTCAAATCAGTTTGCTCTCATGGGTTAATCGATTTATATATCCAGCAGAAAAGCAAGGTTCAAAAGCGTGACTTCAAAAAGGATTTAAACGAATTGTACTCAAAGACCGATTTGTATGTTGGCTCCGATAAGATTTCAGCATTAGCTTCAGAACTACCTATTTTGAAATATTTGTTTGCCCCTAATTTTAATTCTTTTGTAGGCATTTTGAAATGCCAAGAAACCTTATTGGAATTAATCTTAAAAGGTATACCAGATCAAGAATGGGATGAGGAAGCGGAAGCCGTAAAACAAGCTTTGGCGGTTATTGAGTCATTATTGAAATCTTTTGAAGCAGATGATTTTGTGTCGATTGCTAGCGGGAAAGTATTGTTGACCCAATTGCTTTCCCAGCAGAAATTGACTTTTGTAGGAGCCGAAAATCGTAGTCTGCATGTGATGGGTTTGCTAGAGACGAGGACTTTGGATTTTGACCGAGTGATTGTTTTGTCTATGAATGAAGGAAGTTTGCCCGGAACGAGAAAGCGCGAAAGTTTAATTCCTTTAGACATAGCCAATATGGCTCATTTTTCGTTGCCTACGTTTACACAGGCAGATGCGGTTGCATCTTACCATTTCTATAGGCTTTTGCAAAGGCCTCGAGAGGTGGTTTTATGTTATGTTCAGTCATCCGACAAATCGGGGGTAAAGGAGATGAGTCGATTTATTAAGCAAATTAAGCACGATTGGAAACGAAAAAACCCATTGATCGAGATTCACGAACCTTGGATCGAGTTTTCGAACCATGAGGCTGATTTTGAGCGAAATGATGGATCTGTTGAAAAGTCACCGGCCATCCTTGATAAAATTAAAGGGAAATTGGCCAACTCAGGGCTTTCCACCTCGGCATTGACGATGTTTTCCACCTGTAGTCTTAAATATTTTTATGCTCAAATATTGGGCATGCGGAAGGAGAAGCAATTAGATGATGAGTTAGGTGCGGATGTGTTTGGAACTTGGGTACATAAAGTTTTGGAAATAGTCGACCAGGAGGTTGTAGAAAATTACGATGGGGTATATGATCGGGT
>CANKVC010000033.1 GCA_947486835.1 Cytophagaceae bacterium
CATAAACAAAGAACCTGTACCAGAACCCCCACCTACATCGACTAATCCCGGAATAATTTCTTCCGTAAAGTGCTTAAATAATAAAGGATATCCATATTCACCCGATTGAATGTGATGGCTAAAACGGATATTCCAACCCGCGCCGTCATTGGTATTATCCCGAGTAAATATATTCATGTAGGCGTCAATGGCCACATCGTAAATGTTTCTAGTTCCGTGTGTATAAACCTCCATTTCAGTACCATCTGGCCTTACTCGGACAATTCCACCGCCCAACATCGTCAATTTTTTTCCTGAACGGTCCACGGCATCATGAAAACCAAAGTCGCCCACCGCAATGTAAATCCAGCCATCGATACCCAAGCGAATTCCATTGGTTGAATGGTCAGTACCTCTACTTTGAAGGAATTTCACCGAACTTATATGCTCAATTAAAGGAGAAGAAGGTCCGTCAGCGACTCCATCATTGTCCTTATCCTCAAATACGACTAAATCCATTCCTGATGCTTTTCCCGTTTCTGGAGAAAATACCGTGTGAAGCACATATACTTTATTGCCCAAAGAAATGATTCCACGTGGATTATCAACCATCGCAAATTGTGTGCTGACATCTACTTTTCCATCGTGGTCTTTGTCGATAAGCTTTAAGATATATCCTTTTTTGGGTGTCTTGCCCAATGATCCAATTTTGTCCACTCCTACATATACCTCGCCGGTTGCGGCAACGGCCAAACAAGCAGGGGATGGAGTGAGGTCGCCACTCGTGAAATTTTTAACTTGTAACTCACCAGGCCAAAACCCCGCATTGCGTAATGTGTCAATTTTGACAATGGCGCTTGAATTATTTTGTTTAGATGAAGAATCGAAAAAATGAATTCCAAAAAAGAAAAGAAGTCCATAAATCAAGGCGAAGCTAATTTTTAACATGTTACAATAGGTTTATATGTATTTGGTAAGTACAATTAATTAGCAATATATTAATTGATCTGATCATTTCAATCCTTTGAAATCATTTCTAATTGATTTTATTTTTTTATTTTGCCTTCTAATTCCAAATTACATACATCATTTAAGATTTGAGTGAGCATTATTAGTTTTGACTGTTCGCTAAAATAAACATGCTGAATTTATTGAGGTGAAAGTTTAGCTGTTTAACCTTTATTTTGCAACCTAATTTTAAAGTTGGGGCGATGGGAAATGATACATTGGGTTGAATTCGTAATTTATAATCATAAAAATGAAAAAAATAGGCTTCTTTCTTTGCTTACTCGTTGCTGGTTTTGCTCGTCAAAGTGTTTTAGCTCAAGCCGATTTCCCTTCTGAGTTGGTGAGTTTTAAAGCCTATTCGGAAAATCCGATTTTCACAGGAACGAATCTAGATACTTGGGATAAGCAAATAAGAGAGCGTGGATTTATTTTGAAAGAGGGACCCAATTATCATTTGTGGTTTACGGGTTATTCACCTACCTCGCCGACCAA
The DNA here is from genome assembly GCA_947486835.1 of Cytophagaceae bacterium. Taxonomy (GTDB): domain Bacteria; phylum Bacteroidota; class Bacteroidia; order Cytophagales; family Spirosomataceae; genus Aquirufa. The sequence goes on from CANKVC010000033.1 coordinate 1,480, forward strand.
ATTTTTAGGATATGCCACGTCAAAAGATGGAATTCGCTGGGAGCGTTTTTCGAAGGAAACGATTCACCCAGGCCAATGGGTAGAAGATATGTGTGTGGTTAAATCAGGGAAAACCTATTACATGTTTGCGGAAGGCGAGGGCGATATTGCGCATATGTTGGTCTCAACGGATCGTGTGCATTGGCAGGAAAAAGGAAATTTAGACATACGAAATGTGGATGGAAGTCCTATTCGAAAGGGTGCCTATGGAACACCTACTGTATATAAAGCAAAAGGGGTGTGGAACTTATTTTATGAACGAGATGATTTGGGGATTTGGTTAGCTACATCCAAAGACCTAAAAACTTGGACCAATGTCCAGGATGAGCCAGTCATCAAAATGGGGCCAGATGCCTATGACCTTTTTGCTGTAGCAATGAACCAAATCATTCAATATAAAGGTCTTTATTATGGATTTTATCACGCTTCGGCGTTTAAAGATTGGCATGAATGGTCCACGAATATCGCAGTTTCTTCCGATTTGATTCATTGGAAAAAGTACGAAAAGAACCCGATTATCGGCAATAATGAATCCAGTGGAATGGTGTTAAAGGATGGGAAAGGGTTCCGACTGTATACCATGCATAAAAAGGTAAACTTGTATTTTTCAGAAGGCGCTTCAAAATAAAAAAATCAATATCTTTGTTTAAAACCTATTTAACCTCATTGAAATTAATATGGAATACCGCAAATTAGGTAAGACTAATGAGCTCATCTCCGTTTTAGGATATGGAGCTTCTCCCCTTGGAAATGTGTTTGATGTCGTGGACGAACAGGAGGGCAAGAATGCCGTTCATTATGCCATCGATCATGGAGTTAATTTTTTTGATGTTTCTCCTTTTTATGGAATCACGCTAGCTGAAACTCGTTTGGGGAAAGCCTTGCAGGGGAAGCGAAAAGATATTTTTTTAGCGACCAAATGTGGTCGGTATGATTTGAGGGAATTTGATTTTTCTGCGAAGCGAATCATGGCGAGCATTGACGAATCACTCCAACGCTTACAAACGGATTATGTAGATTTATTCCAATTGCACGACATTGAATTTGTGACCAAAGAGCAAATTTTAAACGAGGCGATGCCGGTGATTGAAAAAATCAAAGCTTCAGGTAAGGCTAGGTTTATTGGAATTACAGGTTTGCCTGTTCGCTATTTAGCTGAGATTGCACGCCAAGTGGAGTTAGACACGGTCCTTTCTTGGGCGCATTATAATTTGCTTCAAGATGAAATAAATGACGAATTAGTACCCTTGTCGAAGGAGAAAGGATTTGGTTTAATGAATGCCGCTCCTCTGATGCAACGGATTTTGTCTGATGCTGCGCTTCCCGAATGGCATAATGCCCCGAAGGAGATGTTGGCAATCCAACCCGCTTTATTGGAAATTTGTCAAAAATATGGGGTGCGTTTAAGTGATGTGGCGATGCGTTACGCCATGGATCATCCTGATATTGCTACGACGATTGTGGGGATGTGCCGACTGACCTCTATCCAACGAAATATTGCTTCTATAGATTTTAAAATCCCAGAAGGAATTTTAGATGAGTTGGCCGCGGTCATTGCCCCTGTTAAAAATTTAATGTGGTTCGAAGGTCGGCCAGAAAATAATATACCTCGTCCCTAAAACTATGAAAGCATTATTTCTAACGGCCATTGGCCAAACCGAGATTCGTGAAATTGAAAAGCCTAGCATAGGACCTGAAGAGGTTTTGTTGAAAATAGGGATGGTTGGTTTTTGTGGAGGGGATTTAAACGGGTTTAAAGGCCTTTTTGAATTGCAAGAATATCCAAATGTCTTGGGTCACGAAGTGGGAGGGACAATTGAAGCAATGGGAAGCCAAGTACCTGAATCATTTAAAATAGGAAATAAGGTTACGGTGTATCCTTATTTGAATTGTGGAAAATGTATTTCGTGTCGTAAGGGTCGCAGGAATGCATGTCAGGATAATAAAACGATGGGGGTTCGTCGGCCTGGTGCGATGACCCGGTACATCGCGATTCATTGGCAGGATTTATTTACATCGGAGAAACTTAGTTTAAAAGAATTGGCTTTAGTGGAGCCATTGACCGTGGGTTTTCATGCGGCGGCTCGTGGCCGAGTGAGCAGTCAAGATCGGGTTGCGGTGATCGGTTGTGGTATTGTGGGAATGGGAGCGATTGCTTCCGCAGTCAATCGGGGAGCTGAGGTAATTGCCATAGACATCGATGATTCCAAAATGGACATTGCCAAAAAGATTGGTGTCGCACATACGATTAATACAAGTCGAGAAGATTTACATGAGGCATTGATGCGCATCACGGATGGCGATGGGCCTGATGTGATTATTGAGGCTGTTGGAAATGCGGTAACGTATCGGGCCGCAGTGGATGAAGTGGCTTATACGGGCCGAGTGGTTTGCATCGGGTATGCCAAATCTGCCGTGGAATTTAATACCGGTATTTTTGTCCGCAAGGAAATAGAAATTTTAGGTTCGCGTAATTGCACGGATGAATTTCCGGAGGTGATTGCCTATTTAGAGGCGGGCAAATTTCCTGTGGAAGATGTTATTTCAAAAACAGTTTCATTGGATGATGCGGGTGCTGCCTTGGCAGATTGGGCCGCTAATGCGAAGGGCATAACGAAAATAATGGTTGATTTTGACCGATAAAAAGATGATAAAATCCTGTGCAACGATTGCTTTGGTGCCTGAAATTACGGCGGGTCCATGGATTTATTGGAATGATTTAGAACAGAGTTTGGCACATGCTTCTTCTTTGGGATTTGATGCGGTGGAATTGTTTACCGCTTCAGCTGACGCCTTAGATGTAAATGAAACCAAATTAATGGTAGAAAAATATAATTTGAAGATAGCGGCTGTTGGCACCGGTGCGGGCAAGGTCATTCATGGATTAACTTTAACGGATCCGGATGCTGCCATACGGAAAAAAGCTATTGAATTTATCGAGTCGATGATCACCTTTGGAGCCGCTTTTGGGGCGCCAGCGATTATCGGGTCGATGCAAGGAAATGTAGTAGCGGGGGTGGAACGGGAACAGGCGATGCAATGGCTGGCCGATGGACTGAATCAATTAGGGAAGCATGCCGCATCTTTAGGGGTAAAATTAATTTATGAGCCTTTAAATAGGTATGAGACAAATTTAATCAATACGCTGGGCGATGGGGTTCAATTTTTAAAGTCGCGCCAAATACAGCATGTGGGTTTATTGGCCGATTTATTTCACATGAATATCGAGGAGGCGGATATGGCGGCGAGCATTAAGGCGTCGGGTGATTTGGTTATACATGTACATTTTGCGGATAGCAATAGGCGTCCGGTGGGAAATGGACATTCAGATTTCAGGGAGGTGGCCAAGGTATTAAAAGAAACAAATTACACGGGTTATGTTTCTGCGGAGGCATTTGCTTGGCCTAATCCGGAGGCTGCGGCGACCCAAACGATACAGTCATTTAATCAGTATTTTAATCAATAATGTATGCAACGATTTTGTTTAGCTTTAGATCTAGTGGATGATCCCGAATTAATTAAAGAATATGAGCACTATCATGCCAAAGGCAATGCTTGGCCCGAGGTAACCCAACATGATATCGATGCGGGCGTTTTAAATATCGAAATATTTAGAACTGGCAATCGGATGTTCATGATTTTGGAAACGGTAGACGAGTTTACTTTTGAAAAGAAAGCGGTCTTTGATGCGACTAATCCAAAGATTGCCGCATGGGAAGAGTTGATGTGGAAATTCCAAAAGCCCTTGCCCTGGGCAAAAAATGGCGAGAAGTGGATTTTAATGGATCGTATTTTTAAATCATAAATTTTATGAATCGGATGAAGGTATTCTTTTTTGGGCTGTGCTTGTTGGTTAGTTTGAGTCTTTCTGCTCAGAAATTACCGTCCGAGTTCATTTTTACTAAGGCACCTTTTGCCTCTAGCCATGCCTCTACGATTGTGGAAACGCCAAAAGGATTAGTTTCTGCGTTTTTTGCAGGCAGTGATGAGGGAAATAAAGATGTGGGAATTTGGTTGAGTCGAAATATTCAAGGTCGCTGGACTCCCCCGGTCCAAGTGGCGGATGGGGTTCAAAATAAAAAAGTCCAGTATCCGTGTTGGAACCCCGTCCTATTCCAAATGCCTCAAGGCGAATTGATCTTATTTTACAAAGTGGGTCCCAAGCCATCCCAATGGTGGGGAATGCTGAAGCGTTCAAAAGACGCAGGGCTAACTTGGTCTGCGGCTGAAAAATTACCTAGTGGAATCTTGGGGCCAGTAAAGAACAAACCACTTTTATTAGCTGGTGGTACTCTTTTATGTCCAAGTAGTTCGGAAGATTCGGGAGATAAATTGCATTTTGAAATGACGAAAGATGGCGGTAGGACTTGGAGAAAAACGAAAGCTTTAAATGATGGCAAAACGTTTTCAGCCATTCAGCCCAGTGTGATTTTTCTTCAAGATGGCCGCATGAAATTACTGTGTAGAAGCAATACGGGTTTTATCATGGAGGCTTATTCGTCAGACCAAGGAAATACTTGGACTTCTTTGCAAAAGACGAATTTAAAAAATCCTAATTCGGGTTCTGATGCCATTACTTTAAAAAGTGGATTACATGTTTTAGTGCATAATCCTCTCGGAAATAGGCCAAAAGAAACCGAAGGGGAGCGTGAGATTTTAGCAGTTTCCACGTCAAAAGACGGGCAGCGTTGGACTAAGGTAGGCGAATTAGAAAACACGCCCTTAAAAGAATTCTCATATCCAGCCATTATTCAAACGCGCGATGGCCGCATTCACATCACATACACCTGGAAGCGTGAAAAAATCAAACATGCTGTATTGAAATTTTAAAACCTTTTTAATTTTTTTCAGTTAAAAAGCAGAGTTAATTATTTAATAGTAAGTTAATGGTTTCATAATAGTATTGCTGTTATTACTTTTTAAAAGAAACTCTTTTATATTTGCTTTTTAAATTCTTTCATTAACATTCAAAAAACAATTTATGAGGAAAACATTACGTTTAATGATGATTCTTTGGATTGCGGCAATGAGTCCATTGTACGCCCAAGAAAGACAGGTTACTGGAAAAGTAACCAATGATTCGGGAGAGGCATTAATTGGAGTGACTATCTCGGTCAAAGGAACGAATAGAGGCACCAACTCAGATGCGAATGGTTCGTTTAAAATTAATGCAGGTTCTTCAAGCTCATTAATTTTTACCTATGTAGGGTATGTAAATCAAGAGATTTTAGTAGGTAGTAAGTCGGTGATTAATGTTCAATTAGTTGCAGCCAATGAAACTTTAGATGAGGTGGTTGTGACCACATTTGGTACCGCTAAAAAGTCATCTTTTACAGGCTCTTCTGCTAAAATTGGAGCAGAGAAATTAGCAGTTAGGCCTATTACCAATATTGGTCAGGCATTAGAAGGTATTGCTCCAGGGGTTACGACGACTTCAACATCGGGCCAACCAGGTTCTTCGCCTGACGTTCGTATTCGTGGTTTTGGTTCTATTTCTTCATCTAATTCACCTTTATATGTGGTGGATGGCGTGCCTTTTTCTGCTAGTATCGCTAATTTAAATAATGATGATATTGAGACCATAACGGTTTTGAAGGATGCGGCATCTACCGCTTTATATGGTGCTCGTGCGGCTAATGGAGTTGTGATGGTGACTACTAAAAAAGGAACTAAAGGAAAGAACTCAATTAATATTAAATACACCAAAGGATTTAACACACGTGCTCTTCCTGAATATGATCGTGTAGGAGCTGCTGATTATTATCCGTTAATGTGGGAATCAAACCGAAATAACTTAGCCTATCGTGCGGCAAACCCAGTGGCCATCGCAACGGCCAATACAACTGCTTCTAATGGTTTGGGAGCAATTGTCGGTACAGGCTATAACGTATATGACGTACCGTTCGCTTCATTAGTGGGAACTGACGGGAAGTTAAATTCAAATGCGAAATTAATCTACAATCCAGATGATTTAAATTGGGAGAAGGCCATTATGCGTCAAGGAGTTCGTGATGAGGTGAGTGCCAATTTCTCTGGATCTAATGGAAAGTCTGATTATTTCTTTTCAGTTTCTTATTTGAACGATAAGGGATATCAGAACAAGTCCGACTATGATCGTTTTACTGCTCGTTTAAATGTAAATAATCAAATGAATTCTTGGTTGAAAGTAGGAGCAAATATGACGACTACGATGACCACTTCAAATCAGTCAACGGCCGACGGTGGATCTTCATTTGTCAATCCTTTCTTCTTCACTCGGGGTATGGCGCCGATTTATCCAGTCTATGCGTATGATCCTAAATCACCTGGAAGTTTTTTAAAGTTAGAAAATGGAAAAACAAGATATGACTATGGTAATTTAAATGCCTTAGGTTTATCTAACCGTCCTCAATATGTGGGTCGTCACGTGGTGGCTGAAACTGAATTGAATGAAAACTTCTTCAGAAGAAACCTTTTTGGAGGTCGTAGTTTTGCTGAAATCACATTCTTGAAAGATTTCAAATTCACAAATACGATTGGTTTAGATATCACGAATGCGAACTCTGTTGTTTTTGGAAATCCAGAAATCGGGGATGGAGCACCAGCAGGTCGCGCATCTAATCTTTTTGAAAACATTACCAATTACAACTTATCCCAATTATTGAACTATAGCCATTCATTTGGTAAGCACAATGTGGATGCTTTAGTGGGACATGAGAACTATAATTTGGTGAGCAATAGTTTGGATGGTTCTAGAAGCCAACAAATATTAGATGGAAATTATGAGTTGATCAATTTTACGACAACCACTAATTTAACTTCTCAGTATGATTTACGCCGTGTAGAAGGATTTTTCTCTCGTGTGAATTATGACTATGATTCAAAATACTTTGTGTCGTTTTCAGCTCGTCGCGATGGATCCTCTAAATTCTATCAGGATAAGCGTTGGGGAACTTTTTACTCAGCATCTGCGGCTTGGCGTTTGGACCAAGAAGATTTCATGAAGGAATTGACTTTCATTGATAACATGAAATTAAGAGGTTCTTATGGTCAAACAGGTAATGATGGTGGGATTAGCAATTATGCATGGCAACCTTTATACGCATTAGGTTGGAATAACGCGACGGAGCCAGGAATTTTACAGTCAAGTTTAGGAAGTAGAACTTTAGAATGGGAAACAAATACTTCTTTTGATGTGGCCTTGGAGTTTGGATTATTCAAAAACCGAATTAACGGAACTATTGAATATTTTGATCGCCAATCGACTAACTTGATTTTTGCGGTTCCTTTGCCATTGTCTGTTGGTATTCAAACGGAAACCAGAAATATTGGTTCGATGTACAACCGTGGATTTGAAATTCAGTTGAGCGGCGATGTAGTTAGAACGAAAGACTTCGTTTGGAACATTGACGTAAATGCAACCAAATTGGAAAATAAAATCACCAAAATGCCAGCGCAAAGTAAGGAGATTATCGATGGAACTAAAAAGTTAAAAGAAGGTACTTCCTTGTACGATTATTGGTTGCGCGAGTACAAAGGTGTAAATCCGGATAATGGAGTAGCTGAGTATCGCGCGATTTCATTTGTAGCTTCTAATTCAAGAATTACTCCTACGGGAGATACTTTGACGAACAACATTGCAAATGCACGTTTTTGGTATAATGGAACATCCATTCCTGATTTAACTGGATCAGTTACTAATTCGATTCGTTACAAAGGGTTTACTTTATCGGCTTTAATGGTATACCAATTAGGAGGTAAAATTTATGATGCGGCCTATGCAGGTTTAATGGGTGCGGGATATCACAATGCAAAACATGTGGATATCTTGAATCGTTGGGTTAATCCGGGAGATAAAACCAATGTGCCTAGAATGGATAATGGTCGGACGGCTGATTTTGATGCCGCCTCAGATCGTTGGTTGATTGATGGAAGTTACATGAACGTTCGTTCCGTAACCTTATCATACAACTTGCCTAAAACCTTGTCTCGTAAATTAAAAATGGATAATGCCCAAGTGTATTTAAGTGGTGAAAATTTCATTATGCTTTCTAAAAGAAGTGGAATGAATGTTCAGCAAAACTTTGGAGGAACGACAAGCAACGTCTATTCCCCAGCTAAATCATTGGTTATTGGTCTTTCATTCTCTTTATAAATTTCGGAATCATGAAAAATAAAATTTTAATTCTTTTAGCGTTTGTTTTCAGCATGATCTCTTTTTCATGCGAGACGGATTATTTGGATGCTAGCCCGACGGCAAGTATCGATGCGGGTGCTGCATATTCAACTACAAAAAATGCAGCTGCGGCGATTAATGGTATATATCGCTCATTTGTAGTACGTTACTTAGGCTCACAAGGTCATTCTGGACATCCAGCGATGATGATTATTTTGGACCATTTAGGAGAAGATATGGTTCTTGGAACCACAGCTTCTTCTTGGCATGTGGGGGAAACTCGTTGGACCGCCCACCGTTCTGACGTCAACGTATTATCTCAATTTCCTTATGAAATGTATTATCGATTTATTGGTAATGCCAATATCGGAATAGCGAATCTCGATAAAGCAGTAGGACCTCAATCAGAGAAAAATATGTTGAAAGGAGAGGCTTTGGCCTTGCGTGCTTTTAGCTATTTCAACTTAGTTCAGTTGTATGGCAAGCGATATGATGCCGCTGCAAAACCGAATGCTCAATTAGGTGTGCCTTTAGTTTTAGAACCGACGACCGAAGGAAAAGCTAGAAATACCGTTGAAGATGTATATACGCAAATCAACAAGGATTTAGATGCTGCTGCGGCTTTATTGACCTCTTCTCGGGTGAATAAATCACACATTAATCTAAATGTTGTGAAAGGTTTGCAAGCTCGCGTGGCTTTGGTTCAGCAAAACTGGGCTAATGCAGCTAAATATGCGGCTGAGGCGCGTACAGGTTATATGCCTATGTCAGCTGCTCAATATGCGGATGGCTTTCAAGACATCGCAAATTCAGAGTGGATGTGGGGTTTTGATCACCTAGAAGATCAAACGGAATATTTTGGTGGTTATCACTCGTATATTTCTTGTAACTACAACTCTACGGTAATTCGTACCTATCCAAAGGCGATGAATAGTTTGTTGTATAATCAAATTTCTCCTACGGACGTTCGTGCTAAAATGTGGGTAAGAACGCCGACAGCCGCGAACTCGATTGTTCCTCCAGGTGGTGTACGTGTGCCATTTATTAATCAAAAATTCCGATTGCCAGGCGTACCTTCAACGTCTGCTATGGGGGATGTGCCCTATATGCGTGCGGCTGAAATGTATTTAATTGAAGCAGAAGCAAAAGTTCGTTTAGGTGATAATGCTGGAGCAGCCACTGTCCTTAATTCGCTAGTTAGGACTAGGGATGCTGACTATGTGACATCTACCAAAACAGGAACGGCTTTATTAGATGAAATTTTACTTCATCGCCGAGTTGAATTATGGGGTGAGGGTCACCGTTTCTTAGATTTGAAGCGTATGAATGCACCTTTAAATCGGAATGGAGCTAACCATATCGCGTCTGTCGTTTTATTGTATGACGTGGCACCGGGTGATGTTCGATGGGAATTCTTAATTCCTCGTCGTGAGATCAATTCCAATACGGCCATTGTTCAAAATCCATTGTAAGTTTTTAATTTTATGGGAAAGGTGGCTAATTTATTAGCCACCTTTTTTTATATTGAAGCATCCTTAAATCAATCCAAATGAAAACATCATTACGTATCATTTCATTATTCCTATTTGTAATGTCAGTGGCCACTGCTCAAGATGCCATTGAATATCAGAAACCTCCTCAAGCCATCTCTGATTTACTATTGGCAAAGCCCACTCCCAGTATCAGAATTGATAGCAAAGCGGAATGGATGCTATTGAGCGAGCGAAATTCTTATCCGACGGTGGAAGAGTTAGGCCAACCGGAAAATCGAATCGCGGGATTGCGCTTAAATCCTAATAATTTTTCTCAGAGTCGCCAACTATTTATCAATAGTCTGTCCTTGAAAAATTTAAAAACAAATCAAAGTTTCTCGATTACAGGACTACCTAAAAATCCATTGATATCAAGTATTTCATGGAGCCCTTCAGAGAAAAAAATAGCCTTTCTTCAAACGGAGTCCGATCGTGTCGATTTATATGTGATCGATTTATCTACTAAGAAAGCTTCCAAAATCAATCAAAAACCCCTGAATAATATCATGGGGAATGCATATGTATGGGTGGACGATCAAACGATACTTTATAAATCCATCATCCATGCTGCTTCGGGGGCACCTAAAAAACCGATTACTCCTAAGGGACCCACGATCCAACAAAACATCGGAAAGGCCGCACCAAGACCTACGTATCAGGACTTAATTAAATCGCCTTATGATGAGCAATTGTTTGAGTATTATGCGCAGGCCCAATTGATCTTATCTAAGAACGGACAAGAAAAATGGCTAGGTAAATCAGATATGTATAGTGCACTTTCCTTATCTCCCGATAAAAATTATATCCTTACCCGGACAATGAAAAAACCTTTCTCTTATGTGGTGACCGCATATGGATTTCCGACGACCGTTGGCATCATGGACCTATCAGGAAAAATGGTCAAAGTATTAGCCGATCTTCCATCAACTGAAAATGTTCCTTCTGGATATGATAATACACAAAATGTTCCTAGGGACTTTGAGTGGAGGGATGATGAAGCTTCCACCGTTGTTTGGGCTATGCCATTAGACAGTGGTTTGATCAAGAAATCGGTTGAATTTCATGATGCGGTTTATAGTCTTTCTGCTCCGTTTACTGGAGAAGCAAAAGAGCTGTTTAAGACGAAATCAAGATTTGCTGGAACGACATGGGGCGATGCGAATTTAGCACTCATCACTGAAGTTTCTCGTGTAAAACAAAGTTCCCGAGTGAGTCGATACAATTCAGCAACTAAAAGTGTTGAGCTTTTGTACGAACGGAACTTCACAGATGCATATAATAGTCCAGGAATGCCTGTCTATCGGAAGAATAATTTTGGCCGATCTGTTATTCAGACAACGGATAATGGAAGCAAAATACTCATGAATAATCCAGTGGGTTCATCGGCCAAAGGGGATTTGCCTTTTTTGTCAAAGTTTGATTTGGCTTCGAAAAAAAATGAAATCATTTGGCGCTCCTCTGAAGGAAGTTTTGAGCAGGTGGAAGACGTGATTGATGTAGATAAATTAATCATTGTCACACGAAAAGAATCGCAAAAAGAAGTTCCTAATTATTACATTAAACATCTGATCACCAAACAAGCGGATCAATTGATTACTAATTTTGTCAATCCTTATCCAGGTTTAGCAGGTATCTCAAAGGAGAAAATAAAATACAAGCGCGCGGATGGAGTCGATTTAACAGGTGATTTATATTTACCCAAAGGATATAATAAGGAAAAGGATGGACCATTGCCCGTGTTGATTTGGGCATATCCACGTGAATTTAATTCGGCTGCTGATGCCGCACAAATTAGAGGAAGTAAGGATCGATTCACGACCTTAAGTTGGGCTTCCCCCATCTATTACGTCACTCAGGGTTTTGCCATTTTAGATAATGCCGAAATGCCTATCGTGGCCACGGGGGGTGATAAAAAACCCAACGATAATTTTGTCGAGCAATTGAAGTTGAATGCGGAGGCGGCGATTAATTATTTGTCGGAATTGGGAGTCGGTGACCGCAAGCGCATGGCGGTAGGTGGCCATAGTTATGGGGCTTTTATGACGGCCAATTTATTGGCACATACCGATTTATTTAAAGCAGGAATCGCTCGAAGTGGCGCTTACAACCGAAGCTTAACCCCTTTTGGTTTTCAAAATGAGGATCGTACCTATTGGCAAGCACCCAAATTGTATTTTGAAATGAGTCCATTCAGTTATGCCGATAAAATCAAGGAGCCCATTTTATTAATTCATGGGGAAGCGGATGATAATACGGGTACTTATCCGATCAATAGTGAGCGTTTATATGCTGCCATTAAGGGCAATGGAGGAACTACTCGTTTTGTTTTCTTGCCTTATGAAGCGCATAGTTACCGAGGCAAAGAAAATTTATTGCACATGCTGTGGGAACAAAATAATTGGCTGCAAAAGTTTGTGAAATAAAGGTTTTGAGTTTTCAATCTTCTCGATCCAGAGTATGTGGGGGTCGAGAAGATTTTTTACCCTATATCCAATACAATTTTCAGATTGGCTTTCAACTGTGAAATTTGGGTTTTCGACAGCGAGCCAATTTTCTTAATCATTCTAATGTTGTCAATCGCCCGGATTTGGTCGACGAGAATATCACTTAATTGATCTAAAATCCCTTTGTTTAGGTGCACTCTTAAAATGGTGGCACCCAAACTAATTTGCGAAGTAATGGGGCAAATTAAGGTAGATGGATGTACGGCATTCATCAAATTTGTTTGAACCACTACCACTGGCCTAGTTTTGCCAGGTTCAGTTCCCCGACTAGGACTTAAATTTGCCAACCAAATTTCGTATTGATTAATCTTCATCCCTCAATAACTCAAACTCTTTCAGTATTTCCAACGAATTTTCACTAACCAGTTTTGATTCTTGAGTTAGTTGATTTTTCAATATGCGTCTCTTTTGGTAGGTATTGTATAAATTCACCGCCTCATTAATATATCTATTTCTAGCTATTTTTAAATGTCTGGTGATTTCTTCTGCCTCTGCATAAATAGGATCGTCAAGTTTTAAGGATAGTATTTTCATCTCATTTTTTTTACAAAGGTATACATTAAAAGTATATACTTTTACTTTTAAGTAATTTTCTTTAATTTAATTCTTTAATTATATCTTGATGACTTTGTTTTTTAATCGATTTTCATTTTTCACTTTATTATTTCTGACTTTTTATGTCAAAATTTCAGCCCAGCAAGTGTATTTCACTACGGGCTTTAAAGTCAGCGAGCTAAGTTCTGATCATGTGACTGTTTGGACTCGTTTGTGTGAAAAGGAAAAACCCAATCCCGTTGTTCATCAACGGCTTAATCAGGTTTTTAGACATCCCATTAATTTTGACGAAAACATGCCCATTGCCCAGATGGACGGCTCAGTGCTTGGAACAGCAGGTTGGGTCCGAATTACGTTACAATCAGGGTCCTTTAAAATCTCAAGTGGCTGGTTGCCAGCGGTTCAAGAAAAGGATTTTACAGTATTTTACACTTTCAAGGAGTTGAAACCTAATACCCGTTATGAAGTGAGGCTTGAGGGTAGGCCAACTGACAAAGGTTTGGTTCAAAAGGCAGTTGGGAATTTTACGACGGCTCCTGCCATGTATGACAAAAAGGAGTTGAACCTGACCACGTCTACCTGCCAATATTTTTGGAGCCATGATGATTCATTAAAAGGATTCCATACCTACCAAAGTATGGCTCTTTTAAAACCGGATCTTTTTGTCCAAACAGGTGATTATGTATATTATGATAAGCCGGGACCTATGGCGAATACGCCTGAAAAAGCGCGGCATAAATGGCATGCGATGGACGCTTGGCCTTCCTTAAAATCATTTTTTCAGTTTACGCCTGTGTATATGCTGAAGGACGACCATGATTTATTGGCCGATGACGTGCATCCAGGGTCGGCTAATTTTGGCCAACTGACCATTTCGGAGGGCTTAAAAATATGGCATGAAAATGTACCCTTGGCTGGGAAACCCTATCGGACTTTACGCTGGGGCAAAGATGTTCAGTTGTGGTTTTTAGAGGGGCGGGAATACCGAAGCAATAACGATATGCCGGATGGGGCAGCCAAAACAATCTGGGGAATCGAGCAAAAGAATTGGCTCATTAATACGCTGCAAAACTCAGACGCGACTTATAAAATTATTTTTTCTCCCACACCGATTGTTGGCCCCGACCGGGGAGCTAAGGCTGACAATCACTCAAATCTTGCCTTTAAAACAGAAGGGGATTGGGCGAGGAGCTTATTGACTGACCAAAAGGCCATCGTTGTTAATGGGGATCGGCATTGGCAATATGTTTCTAAGGATGCGTCGACTGGATTAATGGAGTTTGGTTCAGGTCCTGTCAGTGACTTTCATGCGCAGGGTTGGCCTCCAAATGAGAAAAGACCTGAGCATCAGTTCCTCCGTGTAGCAGGTGGTTTTCTAGGAATTAAAATGGTTTATGAACAGCAAAAACCCATTTTATACATGACTCATTATGACGTAATGGGAAAGAAGTTGCACGAAGAAAGAATCAAAAAATAAGCATGCGTTTTCCATTTTAATTGGTTAATTTCAAAAAATATCTCGAAAAAATTTGCGTTTAATCGTATACCTAAAACCTATTATTGACATGAAAAATTTACTCATTGTAGCCATTTTGTTATTGAGTTTCCAACAAATATCTCTGGCAAAAGAGCCTAAATTAAAAAAGATTTTTACAGGTAAAAACCTGGATGGTTGGAAATTACCAGAAGATCTAACTTGTTGGCGCGCCGAAAAAGGCATCCTCTACGTTCGCAACAACGCGGCTAGAAAAGGAAGTAATTTATGGACGGAGAAGACGTATACCAATTTCATTTTCCAAGCAGATTATTTGTTAGGGGATGGGGTGGTTGATTCGGGTGTTTGGTTGCGTTCAGAAAATGACCAAATACAAATAGGCATATCGGGTTCATTAAAGCGAGACTTAACGGGCTCTCCTTATATTCCAAAACTTAGATATCCAGTAGAAGCGAAG
>CANKVC010000034.1 GCA_947486835.1 Cytophagaceae bacterium
GGTCCCTAGGGCAGTTCCCATAGTAGAAGCGATGGCAGCTATCGTTTTATTGGATTTTTATTTACGGAATCAAGTGATTCAGATGCCACAAAAATGACATTGGACGAGGATGCATATTACATGAGTTTAGCTCTAAAACAAGCTGAACGCGCATTGGAGGAGGAAGAAATTCCAGTGGGTGCGGTGGTTGTGTGCCAAGGAAAGATTGTGGCGAAAGCTTATAATCAGACTGAGATGCTGACCGACGTGACCGCACATGCTGAAATGTTAGCCATCACGTCTGCCGCTCAAACCATCGGAGCCAAATATTTAAAAGATTGTACGCTTTATGTGACTTTAGAGCCTTGTTTAATGTGTGCTGGAGCTATTTATTGGTCTCAGTTAGGCCGACTGGTTTTCGGTGCGTCTGAGGATAAAAGAGGTTTTTTGAGCCAAGGGAAAGGTGTTTTACACCCCAAAACGGAGGTGACCGCAGGAATTTTAGCGGAGGAGTCAGCGCTGCTGTTAAAGGAATTTTTTTCCATGCGGCGTTAAAAAAAAAGGAGTTTTAACATGGTAGGATTATCAATGATTTGTAATTTTATCTTTCAATACGTTTTTTACCTAGGTAGAAATTTTTCTGCCCTATAAACATAAATTAATATCGATATGTCTTTTGAACTAGCACCCTTGCCTTATGCAAACAATGCATTAGAGCCTAATTTTGACGCTTTGACGATGGAGATCCACCATGATCGTCACCATAATGCTTATGTCACCAATTTAAATGCTGCCGTGACAGGTACTCCATTAGAAGGAAAAACGTTGTTGGAATTATTTTCAACGATATCCACATTGTCACCCGCTGTAAGAAATAATGGCGGTGGTCATTATAATCATGATTTATTTTGGAATATTTTATCCCCTACGGGTGGCGGTGCGCCTGTTGGCACCTTAGGAAAAGCGATCGATGCTAAATTTGGTTCATTTGATGCCTTTAAGGAGGAATTCAAAAAAGCATCCATCACGCGTTTTGGTTCAGGTTGGGCTTGGTTAGTGGCCCAAAAAGACGGTTCAGTTGCTGTTTCTTCGACACCCAACCAAGATAATCCTTTAATGGATGTGGCAGATGTAAAAGGGTTCCCTGTGATTGGATTAGATGTTTGGGAGCATGCTTATTATTTAAAGTTTCAAAATAAGCGCCCGGATTATGTGGATGCATTTTGGAATGTAGTGGATTGGAATAAGGCGGAAGCGCGTTATTTATCTGCTCAGAAATAAATTTTAGGGGAGAGATTTTAAATTCTCTCCCTTTTTTTGATTTCAGTTTTGCAATATACCTTCCATTTCGTATTTTTGCAGTCCTAAATGGCGGTTGTAGCTCAGTTGGTTAGAGTAGGCGTTTGTGGTGCGCTTGGTCGTGGGTTCGAGTCCCATCATCCGCCCCAATTTAGAAAATGAGAGTCCCGGTAGCGATGCTGGGACTTTTTCATTAAACTTGTAGATATGAATCCTGTTTATCTAAAGCGTTTTTTGATGGTATTGTATGCGGCTGGTTTAATTGGCATGCATATCCCAGCGACTCAAAATTTATTCATTTCATTGGTTCCTTTAAACCTTTGGTTTACTGCATTTATTTGTATTTTTTATCATCCAAGGCCTTCTTTTAGCACTTACCTGGTCTTATTTTTTATTGCCATTGCTGCTTGGTTAGTCGAGGTTCAAGGGGTCCGAACGGGTGTAATTTTTGGAAGTTATCGCTACGGAAATACCCTTGGATTAAAGTTGGCTGATGTGCCGATAACCATCGGATTGAATTGGATTATTTTATTGATGAGCACAAATGCCGTAGTGGAAGAATGGAATGCAGGGGGTAAAATAGGCAAGGCGGCTTTGGGCGCAGGATTAATGACGGCATTGGATTTATTGATTGAGCCCGTGGCTATTCATTTTGATTTTTGGCATTGGTCAAATGTACAAGTACCTGTTCAAAATTTTGTAGCTTGGTGGGTCCTTAGTTTTTTCTTCCAATATGTATATCAGTCGGGCCCATGGCCTTCAAAGTCTAGCCTTTTTCGATTAATTGCGATGCTCCAATTTCTGTTCTTCTTGGGGCATTGGCTTTTATTGCAATTTTTTTGATTTAAAACATTTTGAGAAATTATTAAGTTAAACTTCTATTTTACAGTAATATTTTTTTATGAAGAAGTACTATTCGATCAAAGATTTAGAGCATTTAAGTGGGATTAAAGCACATACTTTGCGAATATGGGAACAACGATACGGCATTTTAAATCCTTGTCGGACAGAAACCAACATCCGATTTTATGGCGATGAGGAACTGAAGTTGGTCCTAAACATCGCTTTACTACAAAATAAGGGCGGATTTAAAATTTCCAGCATTGTCAAAATGTCGAAGGATGAAATTTTTGCGCATATCTTAGCATTTTCCAATACCAGTTTAAGTTTTCCTGAGCAAATCCAAGCATTGACATTGGCTATGTTGGATTTAGACGAATCGAAGTTCCAGCAATTAACCCAAAATATCGTCAATAAGCATGGTTTTGAAAGCTACATGCTGAATATCATTCACCCTTTCATGCGTCGTTTAGGAACTCTTTGGCTTTCTGGTTCTGTGGGGCCGGCTCAAGAACACTTCATAAGCCATTTGATTCGCCAAAAAGTGATTGCGGCCATTGATGCCCAAGATCTTAATTTGAAACCTCATTCAAAAAAGTTTTTGTTATATCTTCCTGAAGGCGAATTACATGAAATAGGAATCTTATTTGCGAACTTCATCTTACGCGCACGTAAGCATTCGGTAGTATATTTGGGTCAATCCTTGCCTTATGAGGAGTTGTTGTTGGCTTATGAAATCCATCAACCAGATTATGTTTTTTCTGTTTTTACTAGTGAACCTAATACGGATTTGATCAACGATTATTTAAGTAAAATGAGCAAAGACTTGCCAAAAAGTAAAATTTATTTGACGGGATATCAAGCGCTCCAACCTACTTGCTCAGCACCTGATAATATAAATTTGTTGATGGATTTTCAGTCTTTAATTGATTTAGCTGAAAATGCTTAGCTGAATTCGATGCCCACTTTAGTGGCTTCTTCTACAAATAATTTTACTTGTTGTTCTTGCTCCTTTGGACAAATCATTAAGGCATTTCCATGTTCCGCTACAATGTAATTTTGTAAACCATGAATGACTACTAATTTATGATGTGGTGTCTTAATAATGCATTTTTCGGTGTCAAAAATGAGTACTTTCCCTTCAATCACATTTTGTTTTTCGTCCTTTTCCTTGATCTCATAAAGTGATTTCCAGGTTCCCAGATCGGACCAACCAATATCCGAAAGGATTACCTTCACATTTTGCGCTTTTTCCATGATGCCGTTGTCAACGGAAATACTTTTGCAAACCCCATAAACTTTTCGAATAAATTCTTCTTCCTGATCCGTATAATAGGCATTTATTCCCTCTTCAAACTGTTCGGCCATACGCGATAGCTGCTTTTCTAATTCTTTTTTGAACGTTGGAATACTAAAAACAAATATGCCTGCATTCCAGACATAATCACCACTATCTAAAAATGCTTCGGCTAATTCAATGTTGGGTTTTTCAGTAAATGTCTTAACTACTTTGGCAATTTCGCTACTGGGTTGATACTGAATATATCCATAACCGGTATCTGGGCGGGTAGGTACAATGCCTAACGTGACCAAATGAGATTCGGATGCGGCATCCAACGCTTCTTTAATGCGTGAAATAAAGGCATCTTCCTTTAGGATTACATGGTCTGCCGGAGCTACAATTAATCTTGCCTTAGGGTGCTTTTTGCCAATTTTATAGGCAGCATAGGCAATACAAGGAGCAGTATTTCTTCTTTGTGGCTCTTTAAGAATTTGATCATCATGCAAATAAGGCAGTTGATCTTTGACTAAATCCGCAAATTCAGCGCTTGTCACCACATAAATATTTTCTTTTGGGATGATTCCCTCAAAACGCTCAGCGGTTTGTTGGAGCATCGTTTTCCCCACCCCAAGGACATCATGAAATTGTTTAGGGTTTGAACTTCTGCTGATGGGCCAAAAGCGAGTACCGATTCCTCCCGCCATGATAATTAAGAACGTGTTTTTCATATTAGTGCTTTTGGCTCATAAATGCCTCTACTCGGACTTTTGCATTTTCTCGAATAGGGGCATAAAAAAGGTTTAAATCAGCTTTGTGCCAATTTTTTAAATGGACAAACGATCGACCAAAAACATAAGGCGTGTTGGTCCACAATACTCCTAAATGATTCTGTGCATCCGCAAAATTTTTGACCCATTTGAATCCATAAGACACTCCACCTAGATTTAATTCTTTTGGAGCAAAATTGTCGTCTAAAGTCCAAGTTAATGGATTAGTGGATACAAGTTCGGTAGGAGTTTTGGGATGCCAATCAGGTAAATATCCTTGTAAAAAAGTGGTATATGCGATAAAGCAACCTGTTTGAGTCGGTTTTTCGCATGGTTTAATATGTTGGAATATATTTTTGGGTGTAGCAATTCCGATAATGTAGGCGGAAACTAATTGCTTTTGAAGCTCTTTCCCATCAAAAAATTCTTGCATAAGCCTTGTCGCATGAACGGTTCCTTGGCTGTGAGAAGCGATGATGATGGGCCTTCCCTCATTATAATGGGATAAATAATATTGGAATGCTTTCTTAACGTCAGAATATGCAATATCCAAAGCAGCGGCTTTATCTTCTTTAAATGAAGTGACGAATGCATGATAATGGGCCTGTCTGTAGCGAGGTGCGTAGATGCGACCGGCTGCATTAAAAATAGTCGCTTGGTTTAAGATGGTTGAACTATCCACGATAGCATTCAGATAGGCATCGCTAAAGCTTGCATTCCATTTGAATTCATTGGTAGGTTCGTAGGTTAAAATCGTAGGATGTATGAAAAAAACATCGGCTTTAGCTGAAGCTTGTTCATCATGAAATGGTGATCCTATGGGTACTCGATCTGCCGCATCCTTTTTTGAAGGTAATGCGGCCCAATTATTTACATCTGCGTAGTCTGATTCTGGAGGTATTGGCGAATCTTTCCAGCGAACTTGTAATTTCACAGGCGTACTGGATTTACAATTTTGTAAAGTCAACGTGATTGAACAAACGATTAAACACAGATATAAATTTCTCATTGAGCAATATTAATAAACAAATGTAAGAAGAAAAGAGGCCTTTTTAAATACCGAAAAACAGATAGATTGGTTATAACGTTTAAAAATCATGTTTTGAAATAAAAATATTTTCTTAAAAACTTGCA
Organism: Cytophagaceae bacterium; assembly: GCA_947486835.1. Taxonomy (GTDB): domain Bacteria; phylum Bacteroidota; class Bacteroidia; order Cytophagales; family Spirosomataceae; genus Aquirufa. The sequence continues at coordinate 5,302 of CANKVC010000034.1, forward strand.
ATTTTTTGATACAACAAGTGGCCATTACATAAATCTTACGTAGCTTTGTTGCAAATTGTAACCTAATAATCAAAATAAGTAATTAACAAATCTTCATTATGAAAAGAATTATTACTCAAATCTTGCCCATTCTCGCTTTCATTTTCTCTATGAGCTTTGCTGCCATGGCACAAACCAAAGTTGCTGGAAATGTTCGTGACGCTGCTTCAAAAGAAGCGCTCATTGGGGTTAGTATCTCTGTTAAAGGGAAAGTTATTGGTACTATTTCAGATGTAAAAGGTAATTATTCCTTGAGCACAACGACACCAGTTCCATTCACTTTATCTGTTTCTATGGTCGGTTATGAACGCCAAGAAATCGTTGTATCATCAGCAAAATCAAATTTAAACATCTCGTTAAAAGAGCAAGCGACTTTAGGTCAGGATGTTGTCGTATCTGCCTCTAGAATTGAAGAAAGCGTGTTAGAATCTCCGGTAACCATTGAAAAAATGGACATTCGTGCGATCAGAGAGTCAGCGGCACCTTCATTTTATGATGCATTAAGAAACATGAAAGGAGTTGAAACCAGTACACAATCCCTTTCTTTTTCATCCATTAATATGCGTGGATTTAATAGCAATGGTAATACACGTGTTGTTCAATTAATCGACGGCATGGATAACCAAGCGCCAGGTTTGAACTTCTCGGTAGGTAATATCGTAGGTATTTCTGAATTAGACTTAGAAGGAGTTGAATTACTTCCAGGAGCATCATCCGCTTTATATGGTCCAAATGCTTTGAATGGAATTATTTTAATGAGTTCAAAATCGCCGTTCTTATACCAGGGCTTAAGTGCTCAGGTGAAAGTGGGTGCTATGAATGCATCAAATCGTACTGAGGCGACTACTCCATACAGTGATATTTCGATACGTTATGCGAAGGCCATCAATAATAAATGGGCTTACAAAGTTAATTTTAATACGTTAAGCGCCGAAGATTGGCAGTCGACAGATTACCGTGATCAATCTTTATTGAATGGGTCAAAAATGGGACCTGGTAGTCGTATGGGAAATTTAGCCTACAATGGGGTTAGTATTTTTGGTGACGAGACTAACGTTGAAATGTTATCTTCTTTGACTCCATTATTAGGTGTTCCTTCACATCCATTAACTGCGGGAATTAATCAAATCTCAAAAGCAACGGGTGGGTTATTATCACCAACAGCTATTTTAAATTACATCGTACCTAAGACTTCTATTTCTCGTGAAGGATATAAGGAAAGTGATTTAGCTTCTTATGCGAATCGCAATATGAAATTTAATGCAGCTTTGCATTATCGATTTAACGATAATGTGGAATTGATCTTACAGGGATCATATGGTTCTGGTACTACTTTATACACAGGAGCTGATCGTTATTCCATTAAGAATTTCTCCATGGGACAATACAAGGCTGAGTTGAAAGGAAGTAATTTCTTCTTACGTGCTTACACAACTCAAGAGAATTCGGGAGATGCGTATGCGACAGGAACTTTGGGCCAATTAGTGAACGAGGCAGCAACGCCTAGTACATCTTGGTATCCTAATTATTTCGGCGCATTTGCAGGAGCGGCTCTTCAGAATTTTGGAACTGTTTTGGCAACGACATTAGCACAAACAGGAAATCCTACAGCAGCGATTGGAAATGCTGTGGCTACTACGCAAGCTAACTTTGCTAATTATCATGCTGCAGCACGTTTGACTGCTGATGGTGGAAGAAGATTAGTTCCGGGAACAGCCGCATTTAATGCAGCCGTAGAAGCGATCAAAAATAAACCTCTTCCAGCAGGAGCTAAATTCACAGATAAGTCAGCTTTATATCATTATGAAGGAATGTATAACTTCACTGAGAAGTTAAACAAGAAATTAGAAATGATTGTGGGAGCTAGTTATCAAGTATACGCTTTAAACTCAGAGGGTTCTTTGTTTGCCTTGAAAGCTGATGGTAGTGAGTTTACGATCAACGAATTTGGTGGATACATTCAAGTAGGTAAAAAGATGTTTGCGGATAAATTCAAATTAACGGGTTCTATGCGCTATGACAAAAACGAAAACTTTGAAGGCCAATTTAGCCCACGTTTGACGGGGGTTTTGACACAAGGACGTTCTAATTTCCGTGCTTCTTATCAAACAGGTTTCCGTATTCCAACGACACAAGATCAGTATATCAACTTAAATACTCCGTCAGCTCGTTTGCTAGGAGGTCTTCCAGTGGTTCAAGATCGTTATAAGTTATCAGGTAACTCTTTTACCTTACAATCAGTGTTAGCTGGAAAGCCAGAGGTTTATACAGCTAAAGGTTGGAAGCCAGAGCAAGTTCAAACAGTTGAATTAGGTTACAAAGGGTTCATAGGAGATAAGTTATTGGCCGATTTCTATGTCTACCAATCGAACTTTACTAATTTCTCAGCAGGTATGGTTGTCGTTCAATTACCTTCTCAGCACAATGATGCAACGGTGGTAGGAAATAAAGTGTTCTCTTTCCCATCTAATGTTCAAAATGAAGTAGTTACAAACGGTTGGGGTTTAAGCTTAGATTACCAATTAGGATCTAACTGGGCTCTAGGAACAAACGTTTCATACAACGCTGTTAAGGATAATGGGGGTTTAGTGGATTACCAATTAGCTTTTAATACTCCTAATTACCGTACAAACGTTACTTTAGGTAACCGTAACATCGGTGGTTCTGGTTGGGGATTCAGTACTGCTTGGAGATATCAAGAACAATTCGTTTGGCAATCATCTATTGTTAACCAAGTAGTTAATCAATCCCAACAAAGCTTTATTCCTGCTTTTCATACCTTAGATGCGCAGGTTAGCAAGAAATTATCTGCGATGAAGACTATTTTGAAAGTAGGTGGTTCTAATCTATTAGGTGCTGCTTATACGACAGGATGGGCTAACCCAACGGTTGGAAGTATTTACTACGTTTCTTTAACTTTTGACCAGTTATTGAATAAGTAAAATTCATATAAAATTATCTTGAGGCTGTCCCTAAAAGGACAGCCTCTTTTTTTGTACCTTTGCGAATTATATCTGATTTTTCATATGCAGCAACCCAAAGATTTAACCGGTTTTTCTCACATTGAGGTGTTGGGTGCGCGTGAACATAATTTAAAAAACATTGACGTATCCATTCCCCGAAACCAGCTAGTCGTTATTACGGGAATTTCTGGCTCCGGAAAATCGTCTCTTGCCTTTGATACCATTTATGCAGAAGGCCAAAGACGCTATATGGAAAGTTTTTCGGCCTATGCCCGTTCATTTTTAGGGAATATGGAACGTCCAGACGTGGACAAAATCAATGGATTATCTCCCGTGATATCTATTGAACAAAAGACAACTTCTAAGAATCCAAGGTCGACCGTAGGAACCACCACTGAGATTTATGATTTCATGCGATTGCTTTTTGCGCGCGCCTCAGATGCTTTTTCATATCTATCCGGTGAACGAATGGTGAAGCAGTCGGTGGATCAAATTATATCGACTTTAATGAGTCAATTCTCTTCCTCTAAAGTGTGGTTTTTAGCCCCATTAGTGAAAGGGCGTAAGGGACATTACCGAGAGCTTTTTGTTCAAATAGCTAAATGGGGATATACCAAAGTTCGTGTAGACGGCGAAGTGATGGATCTGGTTCCCAAAATGCAATTAGACCGATTTAAGGTGCACGATGTGGAAGTTGTGGTAGATAGACTTATCGTATCAGATACCGAAAGGCTACGAATTTCACAATCTTTGCAGACGGCCATGAACATAGGCAAAGGCCAAGTTTTTGTTCTGGATGAGTCGGGAAAATTGCATTATTTCTCCCAAACCCTGATGGACCCCAAAACAGGTTTATCCTATGACGAACCGGCTCCCAATTCCTTCTCTTTTAATAGCCCTTACGGCGCATGTCCTTGTTGCAATGGCCTGGGAGTTGTAGAAGAAATCACCGAAGAATCTGTCATTCCAGACCCATCCCTTAGTATTATTCGGGGAGCTATTGCTCCCATAGGCGAATATAGGGAGTTGTGGATTTTCAAACAATTAGAGGTCTTATTAAAACCTTATTCCGTCGGTTTATCAACACCCATCGCCAAATTCCCAAGGGAAGCTGTCGAACTTATGTTGTATGGGACGGATGAACCTGTTCCAGTCCCTTCAAAAAAATATGTGGGTACCGAGTGGAGTACCAAATATGATGGAATAATTAATTTTCTGAAGCGCCAACAAGACAACGGATCTGAAAAAACGCAAGATTGGCTGAAGGATTTTTTAGAGATTAAAATTTGTCCGGATTGTGATGGATTTAGATTGAAAAAGGAGTCTTTGCATTTTAAGATCGATGGAAAGCATATAGGTGAATTAGCTCAAATGGATGTCAGTGATTTGGCCGAGTGGTTTTCTAATTTGGAAGAAAGAATTTCAGACCGACAAAGACAAATTGCCACAGAGGTATTGAAAGAAATTAAAAAGAGAATTGGGTTTTTGACGCAAATAGGACTTACTTATTTAACGCTAGACCGACCGATGAAAAGTTTGTCTGGCGGAGAATCCCAACGCATTCGTTTAGCGACTCAAATTGGAACGCAATTAGTCGGGGTACTTTATATCATGGATGAACCCTCCATAGGTTTACATCAGCGCGATAATGAAAAGTTGATTTTAGCCTTAAAAGATTTGCGCGACTTAGGAAATTCAGTGCTTGTCGTCGAACACGACAAAGATATGATGCTTGAGTCTGACTACATTTTGGATATTGGACCTGGAGCAGGCAGACATGGTGGCCATGTGGTTGGTTTTGGAAGTCCTTCAGAATTTTTAAAACTAGAAACGCCTACAGCCAAATACCTAAATGGAGCTTTGAAAATTGCCGCGCCTACAGTTCGTAGAACGGGGAACGGTAATTCAATTGTGCTAAAAGGCGCGCACGGAAATAATTTAAAAAATGTAAACGTTGAATTTCCTTTGGGGAAATTTATTACGGTTACTGGTGTTTCTGGCTCTGGAAAATCGACCTTAATTCATGACACCTTAGTCTTAAAATTGAAGCAATTTTTTGATCGAACCAAACGTGAACCCCTACCATTTAAGTCCATCACGGGCTTGGAATTTATCGATAAAGTTATTGAGGTAGACCAATCGCCCATCGGTCGAACCCCTCGTTCAAACCCTGCTACCTATACCAATATGTACACGGATATCAGGACTTTATACTGTGAACTACCTGAATCTAAAATTCGAGGCTACAAGGCAGGTCGATTTAGTTTTAATGTCAAAGGGGGTCGCTGCGAAGGTTGTGAGGGAGCGGGTAGAAAAAAAATAGAAATGGAGTTTTTACCCGATGTTTTTGTTGAATGCGAAACATGTAAGGGAAAAAGGTTTAATCGCGAAACCTTGGAAGTTCGTTTCAAGGGGAAATCGATTTCAGATGTGCTTGATATGACGGTGGAACAGGCGCTCGATTTTTTTGAACATCAACCTCGTATTTTCCGTAGGGTACAAACCTTATCTGAAGTGGGTTTAGGTTATATCACTTTAGGGCAGCATGCAACGACCTTATCTGGAGGTGAGGCCCAAAGGGTTAAACTAGCGGAAGAATTATCAAAAAAAGACACGGGTAAGACGCTGTATGTGTTAGACGAACCTACCACAGGTTTGCATTTTCAAGATGTCAAGTTACTGCTAGATGTTTTGCAAAAACTGGTGGATAAGGGGAATACTATTTTGGTGATTGAACATAATATGGATGTGATTAAGGTATCGGATTATATTGTTGACATGGGTCCAGAAGGAGGAAATGCTGGGGGCCAATTGCTTATTTCGGGGACACCGGAGCAAGTGGCCAAAGCTAAAAATAGCCATACGGGTAGATTTTTGAAAAAGGAACTTTAGTATAAGGCTTAGATTGGTTGGGTCATACTAGATAATTTTTCTTACGATAAATATTTACCTTAAAATATGATCAATTTGATTTTTTTCTAGCTTAAATTTATTTAGTTTTCAGCTTGAAATTATTGCCTAAATGCTTTCTCCCTTTGGGACTTTTTGATTAATTAATGGATATGGCTTATTTTTTTCAATTTCTTTTTATCGCTTTACTCGCTTCCATGAGTTATTTAATCGCGATGCGATTTAAAGGCATATTGGCTACGATTCGATTGTCACAACCCATTCAATTATCTGATCAGCCTATTGAACGCTGGAAGCGAGTATTCCTATTGGCTTTTGGACAAAAAAAGATGTTCCAAAAACCTTTTGTTGGCCTCATGCATTTCTTGATTTACATCGGTTTCATTTTGATTAATGTAGAAATTCTGGAGATTATTTTGGATGGGATTTTAGGAACTCATCGATTGTTTGCTCCATTTTTAGGATCACTTTACCCGCTACTTTTGAATTTTTTCGAGCTCTTAGCTGGCGGTGTATTTTTAGCATGTCTCGTATTTTTTGCGCGTCGGGGTATTTTCAAAGTCCAACGGTTACAACCTGAAAAACATTCGGAATTAAAGGGATTTCCGATCCAAGATGCCTATACTATTTTGATTGTTGAGTGTGTGTTGATGGCCGCATTATGGACGATGAATGCTGCGGATGCGATCTTACAAAGTAGAGCTGTGGAACATTATCATGAGGTAGGCTCGTTCATTGTTTCAAGAAATTTAATTCCATTTTTGAACGCTTATAGTACGGATGCTTTGTTTTTAGTTGAGCGAATGGCATGGTGGTTTCACATCGCCGGCATCTTGGGATTTGCACTTTATGTAACTTATTCCAAGCACTTGCATATCTTTTTTGCATTCCCTGCCGCTTATTATTCTAGTTTAAAATCATCGGCTTATATTCCGAGTTTGTCAACAGTAACCCACGAAGTCAAATTGATGCTAGGCCAAACCGTGTCGGGCGAAGCTGCGCCAACCTCCTTGCGATTTGGGGCCAAGGATGTCATGGATTTGAATTGGAAGAATTTATTAGACGCTTATAGTTGTACCGAATGCGGACGTTGCACCGATGAATGCCCGGCCAATCAAACAGGTAAATTATTATCTCCTCGGAAAATAATGATGGACACAAGAGATCGATTAGAGGAAGTTGGCCTGATTTTATCAAAAAATAAGGGCCAATTTGTCGATGACGGCCAATCATTATTGGATAAAATTAGTGGGGAAGAATTACGTGCTTGCACCACTTGCCAAGCATGTGTGGAGGCCTGCCCGATGGAATTGTCGCCACTAAACATTATTCTGGAATTGAGAAGGTACCAAATCATGGAAATGTCGGATGCTCCTGCGGCATGGAATTCTATGTTTTCAAATATTGAAACAAATCAAGCTCCTTGGAAATTCAATCCTTCGGATCGAATGAATTGGACAAAATCATAAGCAATGAAAAAAGTATTCATAGGCCTCTTAGCCCTGATCGTCATTTATTTTGTAGGTCCTAAGCCAAATGCACCGGTGTTAAATGCGAGTCCAACTTGGACCCAAATTCCGGATTCGATGACGCAAATTTCCGAGTTTATCCAGCAGAAGGAATTAGCCAATAAGGAGTTAAAACCTGGGAATGAAGCAAAAATCATTTGGGCTGATTCCTTACATCCTCAAAAAACTAAATACGCTTTTTTATATGTGCATGGTTTTTCAGCCTCGCAGATGGAGGGCGATCCGGTACACCGACAAGTTGCCGCGGCGTTCAATGGAAATTTAGTATTAGCTAGAGTCGCGGGACATGGAGAAAAGACATCTGATCGCACTTTGGGAAATGTGACGGCTGATGATTATTATGCGAGCGTTGAGAACTATTTGGCCATAGCGAAAAAACTGGGCCAAGAAGTGATTGTGATGGGGACCTCTTTCGGTGGAGCGATGACGGTATATTTAGCCTCAAAGCATCCAGAAATTAAAGCCATCATTTTATATGGACCTTGTATTGAGGTTGCTGACCCCAATGCTGCACTATTAGACAATCCTTGGGGGCTCCAATTAGCCCGACTTATAAAAGGCGGAGAATACAATGAAATACCAAGCAAAAATAAGGAACATGATGCCTATTGGAATTTACATTATCGGTTTGAGGCTGTGGTAGAAATGCAAAATTTCTTGACACATACCATGAATAAAGAAGTTTTCAGCCAGGTAAAAATGCCAGTTTTGCTAACGTATTATTATAAAGACGAGGCGCATCAAGATCAAGTAGTTTCAGTCAAAGCGATGCAAGAAATGTTTCCAGAATTAGGAACATCTTCTGCGCGTAAGCAAGAAATTGCTTTTCCCGAATCAGGCAATCATGTGATTACATCACCTATTTTAGGAAATAAAACGGAGCTTCCGATGCAGGCCTCCGTTAAATTTTTAAATGAAGTCGTAAAATTAACTAAATAATTATGTCAGAGGTGGTGTTAAATATTCGAACAATGGCTGATTATTTAGCTAAGGGTGAAATGCCAGAATATTTATTTTGGGTGGGTTGTGCAGGTTCTTTTGACGACCGACAAAAAAAGGTGACGCGTGCTTTTTGTGAGATTTTACAAAAGGCTGAAATTTCATATGCCATTTTGGGGACGGAGGAATCTTGCACCGGAGATCCAGCTAGAAGAACGGGAAACGAATTTTTGTTTCAAATGCAGGCGATGAGCAATATTGAGGTGCTCAATATGTACCAAGTGAAAAAGATTGTAACAGCCTGTCCACATTGTTTTAATACGTTGAAAAACGAATATCCGAGTCTTGGGGGAACCTATGATGTTATTCATCATACTGAGTTATTAGCTCAATTGCTGAAAGAGGGTAAAATAGAAATCTCGGAGGAAAGGGAGGAGATCGCCTTTCATGATTCTTGTTATTTGGGTCGAGGAAACGGGATTTATGAGGCGCCTCGCGAAATTATTTCGGAACTTCAAAAAGATTTAAAAGAGTTGAAAAGTTGCCGCACCAAGGGACTTTGTTGTGGTGCCGGTGGGGCCCAAGTATTTAAAGAACCGGAACCAGGTGCTATGGATGTCCAGGTAAAACGTACAGAAGAGATTATTGAATCCGGAGTAAAAAAAGTAGCGATTGCGTGTCCTTTTTGCATGGTGATGATTCAAGATGGTTTAAATAAAACAGGCCATGACAAAGATATCCAAGTAGTGGACTTAGCTGAGTTAGTCCAAAAAGCAATGAAATAAGATGTATATACCTTTCGAACAATTACCCGATCAGTCCCGTGTGTGGGTGTATCAAGCAAATCGTCCCTTGACGGGCGAGGAAATGGAGCAAATAAGGTCATTTTTAAAGAATGAAATGAATGCTTGGGCTGCTCATGGAGCTCCACTCAATGCATCTTTTGAGATTCGATTTAATCAAGTAATTATTGTCGCGGTTAATGAAGATGTAAATCAAGCTTCAGGTTGTTCGATCGATGCATCAACCCGGTGGTTTAAATCTTTGGGGGAACTGCTTCAAATCGATTTTTTTGATCGGCAAATTGCTAAAATTCAAGGGGAACAAATCTCACTTATCCCGATAACATCGATTAAAGATTTTATATTGAGCGCTAATTTGTTGGAAGAAGATTTCATCATCCCACCACAAACAGCAGACTTAGGTCAATACAGAAACCAATGGCTTCAGACGGTTCGTGAATCCTGGTTGAAAAAATATCTAATTAAATCAAGCGTTTAATATGGCTGAAGATTTAATCAAAATTAGCGGAACAAGAGCTGATCAGTATGCAAACTTGTATCTTCAGATTCAATCTTTGTTGGCCGGAGAAACGGACCTATATGCTAACCTCGCCAATATAGCGGCAGCCATCCATGATATTTTCGGATTTTTTTGGGTAGGTTTTTATTTGGTGAAAGGAGATGAATTAGTCTTAGGTCCTTTTCAAGGCCCTGTGGCCTGTACTCGAATTCCTTTTCATAAAGGAGTTTGTGGATATGCCTATACGGAAAGAAAAACAATTATCGTTCCTAATGTAGATGAATTCCCTGGACATATCGCCTGCGCCTCTGCCTCAAAATCTGAAATCGTAATTCCGGTATTTCATGAGAATCGAGTGATTTTAGTTCTCGACGTGGACTCAGATTGTTTGAATGATTTTACGGAGGAAGACCAAATAGGCCTAGAGAAAATCATGGGTATAATTGAGGAAAATTGGGGGAACTGGAATTAACGAAGTTTTGCAATAACCGTTTCTCCGCCGACAGGCTTATCGCCTAAATTGACACAGATTTCGGCATCTAAGGGCAAGAAAATATCGATTCTACTTCCAAATTTGATAAACCCAAATTCTGAACCTTGGGTGACTGATTCGTTTTCTTTGGCGTACCAACAAATCCTTTTGGCTAGTGCACCGGCTATTTGACGGAACAAAATTTCAGTACCATTTTCATGTTTGACTACATAGGTAGTTCGTTCATTTTCGGTACTCGACTTAGGATGCCAAGCAACCAGAAATTTACCTGGATGGTATTTGAAATAGGAAACAATGCCCGAAATCGGATTGAAATTAATGTGCACATTTAAGGGCGACATAAAGATCGAAATCTGTCTGCGAGTTCCCTTGAAATATTCAGATTCCACGGTTTCTTCGATGACAACAACTTTTCCATCGGCTGGGGCAATAATATGTTGTGGATTTATTTCGGTATGTCGTTTCGGTACTCTGAAAAATTGTAAAATGATCAAATAAAATAGAGAAGTAATGACAACAATGAATTCCCTTAGGTATTCTCGGTCTGGAAAAAGATAGGCAAAAAACGCATTGATGCCAAGGACAATGATGAGTGATGTGATTAATAAAGTCCTTCCTTCGCGGTGTAAGGTCATAATTTAATTATTTCAATGGGAAGCTTATTGTTTTAAGCTTAGATTTATCGATCAAAATTAGCCATTTTCGTTTAAATTATATCAAGATTTT
>CANKVC010000035.1 GCA_947486835.1 Cytophagaceae bacterium
AGAAGGGCCACCATTTTTGTATAGATCGACTAATTTAGCAAATCGGACTACCTCATTTTCCACATCAACGTTCTGGCCACCAGTTCCATAATCGTCAAAGTCAAATTTGTCTCCCGCTTGTAAAATGGATGCCGGAGTACCTTGCTTATATCCATCAGTAGTTCCTCGGTGAAATTTATCTAGATCATCATTTTCATGCTCAAAACCTGCGGCAATGACAGTTAAGTAAAGATCATCTTGTAAATCTTCGTCTGTGGATATACCAAATTTGATCATATCAGCCTGCTCGCTAATCCTTGCTTGTAAATACTCGACGATGATATCTTGTTCGCTCATCACTAAGTCTCTCTTGCTACTGGTAGAGACCGTCACTAAAATTCTTTTTGCTCCTTTGATTTCTTGTGAATTAAGAAGGGGAGATTCTAAAGCGTCTGAAATAGCCATTAAAGCCCTATCTTCTCCTTGGCCCAAGGCTGAGCTCATCATGGCTTGTCCCGCATTTTTCAATACTTTCTTGACATCCATGAAGTCGGTATTGACATCGCCTGGTTTAGCGATCACGTCGACCACACTTTTTACGGCCTTGGCAAGGACGTCATCTGCTTTGGAGAATGCATCTTTTAAGGCTAAATCTTTGTGGATTTCAGCTAATTTATCATTCATGACCACCAACACGGTGTCACAATAAGTTTTAAGTTCTTCAATGCCCTTTAAGGCATAATTTATTTTTTCTTTCCCCTCCCACTTGTAAGGAGCTGTTACTATCCCTACGGTCAAAAGCCCTTTTTCACGTGCTAATTGGGCTATAACCGGCGCAGCACCCGTTCCAGTACCACCGCCCATTCCTGCGGTAATGAATACCATTTCAGTTTCATCAGTCAAAACTTTACTAAGCTCTTCTTTGCTTTCAATGGCAGCTTGTCGGCCCACCTCAGGATCCGTTCCTGCTCCTAAACCTTGGTTCCCAAGTTTAATTTTTGTTTTGACAGAATTAGATGCTAAGGCTTGTGAATCAGTATTACAGATAATTAAATCAGCGCCTTTAATGTGCAGCTTATCCATATGACGAACGGCATTAGAGCCACCGCCACCTATACCAATAACCTTAATGATTGACTTAAACGAAGATTCAGGGACTATTTCCATATCATGATCAAAGAAAGAAGGATTCGAGTTATTCATATTTTAAAAAAGCTTGTCGTATGTATTAAAAAATTATTCATCAATCGTTGCCCCAGCGCCACTCATTGCCTAGTTCCAATTCTCTTCTGAGATTTTCCTTGATGAAAAAATCACGTGTCGAATAGAAATCAAGTCGTTTGGCAGGAAAATTATTCGTGTTTGCCATTCCATAAAGTAACATGGCGGTATATTTCACCGTGTTTTCCATTTCTTTCTTATTGACTAAGTCAAACACATCGCAATTCGCATGATAGCAGTCCAAAACACTTTTCTGTAATTTTCCCATGGGCGCACTAGCAGGAATTCCTTCGAGTAAAAAGGATTGATGATCTGAATGCAAACCGGCGGAATTTTCAAGTTCATTCGCGAATTTTTCGTCGATGGATTTAATCTTGTCTCCAATTTCTTTCAAAAGAGGCATGAGCTCTTTTCTTCCTCCTCCATTAAATCCGTGCACATTATTCGTCATGTCTAAATTGATCATGTAAACGATTTGGTCTAGGTCACCCGATTTTTTTGCTCGTTCTATGTAGGCTTTCGAACCCAATAATCCACCTTCTTCTCCCATAAAAGCAACAAATTCAATCGTACGCTTACTTTTTAAACCTAATGCTTTGAAAGTTCGGGCGATGTCAATGACTGAAAAGGAACCAATTCCATTATCTATGGCGCCTGTTGCTAAATCCCATGAATCTAAATGGCCGCCAATGATAATTTTTTCATGCTTGTATTTTCGATTCTCTCCCTTTAAAGTAGCTATAACATTTCTCGCTTTAATGGGTTGGCTTACATTATGCATCTCAATTAATCCTAATAATCCCGGTTGGTCTTTTAACCATTTTCTGATTTCAACCCCACTTTCATAAGAAACACAAACCGCAGGAATGGAAATCAAATTCCCAGTGACAGACGCTGTTCCTGTTAATAAAACTTGACCTTTAACGCTGTTTGAAAATATTACGCCAATGGCACCATATTGTATGGCAAGAGCTGTTTTTTCGGATCGATGTAAATTTTTTGTTCCTGGAGCGGCATCTAATAAACCGATATTGGCTAAAACGACTTTGCCTTTAACTAAGTCCTTTTTAGATTCAAAGTCGGCATCCAAGCCATTGCCCACATCCACGATGGTTCCTTGAATATTAGCTTCCACAGGGGTCATGGCAAGCGAAACTACTTGGATTTCCCTGAAGTCATCTGATTTTGGAGGAGCTACCGATAAAGTCACGGTATCTCGAGCCCAAGCTTCTACTTGAAATCCCTGATATTTTACATCACGAAATCCATAATCTTTGAACATTTTGTACACATACTCTTCAGCTTTTTTTCCCTGAGGACTACCCGTTAATCGATGGCCTATTTTAGCGCAGGCATCTCCTAATGTTGTATAGGCTTTTGAGTTATTTTCAACTTCCTCTTTAATGCGTTTGAAAACATCATCAAGGCTTTCTTCTCCTCCTAAAGGAGTCGAACTCGTGGAAATCAATAAAACTGAAAGAGAGAGAAATAAAGTAAAAATTCTGTTCATAGGTTGGTGGATAGAACCGGATTGAAAACCTTTCAGAAAATTAGTTTTTTTTCAGTAAAATACCAAAGGTAAAAGCGATTTGAAGGATTTAATTTATCTTAAGGCGTTAAAGGGCAAGGCATTTCTGCTTTTTGATTTCTCTTTAATTGCGTGCACCAAAATTCCATTTCTTTTGCAGGAATGGGTTTACCTTGATAATAGGTTTTAATTTTCCCTGTTGCACCCTGTATGTTTTGTTGGCCTAAGTCAATTAGCACCTCCAAAACAATGCAACGTGTGGCAATTTGATTTTCGGGTACGCCTAATAACCGGAGCCCACTTTTTATTTGATCAATTTTGCCTGTGGAATATTTCCTAGCCCGACTGCAATACAAACTGGACATTAGAATATTTTCAGCGGTTTGTTTAACATCCAAAGAATCAAATTTTTGCTTGTAGGTCGGAAGATTTTGAATGAAAAACTGGAATAGTTTATTGTCCGTATCCAACATCACTCGCTGCATTAATAGAAATGACATTTTATCAAAATACTGATCTGGCTTTATTGAATTTGCAAGCTTATTAACGACTTCCATATTTTTTACGGTATCCATCGTATATCGCGCGAATAGCGCCACGGATAACATATTTTCAAAATCCTGATCTCCGGCATCAAATTTCTTGAGGCTTGCGATCGCATTCCTATTCATGTCTTTCGCTTTGTTTAAAATCAGCTGAATTCCATCAATGGAATTAGTTTCGTCTCCTACAGGCTCTACATTAATTACTTTACCTTCCGGTGAAAAAACGATAAAGGAAGGAGTCGATGGAACAAATATTTTATTTTTTCTGAGAAATAAGCCATTTTCTCTTTTGCTTAAATCCAATTGATAAGCTAAAAAATTTGTTGACAAATAGGACTTGATCTTGGGATCACGTAATGTTTTATCGTAGGCCAAGCAATGGGAACACGTAGGCAAATATGCTTCGAAAAATACGGGCTTTTTTTCTTTGGCAGCTTTGGCAAATATTTGCTCAAAACTCTCTAAAGGCCTAAATGAAGGATTGTCTGTTTTGCTTTGTCCTAAAGCAATTTGTTGAATGAAGAGGATTAGAATTAAAATTTTCTTTAGCATAAACCTATTTTTTTTCAAAAATACATTATCCTGCCCAATTTTCTCTATCTAAATTTCGATAGGTAATGGCCTCTGCTACATGTGCCATGTCAATTTGATTCATTTGACTTAAATCTGCGATCGTTCTGGCCAACTTCAAAATCCGGTCATAAGCTCTGGCGGAAAGTTGTAAATTATCCATCGCACGTTTGAGTAATTGTTGGGATGCAGTATCCAATTGGCAAATTTCTTTAACCATTTGTGACGACATGGAGGCATTTGAATAGGTATTTTCGACTCCTGCAAATCGTTTTTTCTGCATGTCAACGGCCTTTATGACTCTTTTTCGGATCGTTTCGCTACTTTCTGCCGGTTTTTCTGAAGTCATTTCTTCATAATAAATAGGGGTAATTTCTACATGCATGTCGATCCGATCTAACAAAGGGCCAGAGATTTTATTTAAATATTTACGAACATTTTCAGACCCACAGGTGCAGGTCTTGATGGGATGATTGTAAAACCCACAGGGACAAGGATTCATGCTCGCTATCAACATGAAATTGGCCGGAAATTCGACCACCCACCTTGCCCTAGAAATATGAATACTTCGATCTTCAAGCGGTTGGCGCAACACCTCTAACACATGTCTTGAAAATTCAGGGAGCTCGTCTAAAAAAAGAACCCCATGATGTGCTAATGAAATTTCCCCGGGTTGGGGAATGGATCCGCCGCCAATCAGGGCTACGGCTGAAATAGAATGGTGGGGCGATCGGAATGGCCTAATCGCAATGAGTGCTTTTTTATCACTTAATTTCCCAGCTACGGAATGTATTTTGGTCGTTTCAAGTGCTTCTTGGAGCGTCATAGGGGGCAAAATACTCGAAATTCTTTTGGCTAACATTGTTTTGCCGGCACCCGGCGGACCTATCATAATGAGGTTGTGTGCGCCTGCAGCGGCAATTTCCATGGCCCTTTTCGCATGTACCTGACCTTGAACATTCGAAAAATCGAGCTCAAAATCGTTGGTTTGATGAGTAAACAATTCATCTACATTGATCAATGTTTTATGATGTATTGTTTTGCCCCGTAAAAATTGGACGGTCTCTTGTAGCGTTTCCATCCCAAAGACTTCCACCTCAGTGACAATGGCGGCCTCGTTGGCATTTTGTTTGGGTAAAATGATTTTAAAAATACCCTGTTTTTTAGCCTCTAAAACCATCGGCAATGCCCCTTTTATCGGCCTTAAATCTCCATTTAACCCTAGCTCGCCCATGATGACGTAGCGATCTAAATCAGGAAAACTAATTTGTTCAGAGGCATGTAAAATGGAAAGTGCTATGGGTAAATCGTAAGCCGATCCTTCTTTTCGAATATCGGCTGGGGCCAAATTGATAATCACTTTTCTACGCGGGAAGAAGAATCCCAATTGTTTTAAGGAGGATTCTACTCGAAGGATGGATTCTTTGATGGTTGAATCGGGGAGGCCCACTAAAAAGCATTTGGTGCCTTGGCCGACATTGGTTTCAATGGTTATTAAAGAAGCGGATACTCCAAAAACAGAGCTTCCAAATGTTTTTGCGAGCATATTGGCGAATTGATTGACCCAAATCTAGTCCTTATTACACCAAATGAATCTTAAAGCTGAACAGTTAGTTGGACTTTTTCAGAACTTATCAGTAAGTTGGTCTTCACCCCAAAAACCACCGGATGGTTTGCCGGAACATGCCCTAATGGAAAATCAAAGGCAATGGGAAATTGATAATCTTCGGTGTGTTCTAAAATTAATTCCTGCGCAGATTTTCCTATCGTTAAGGGAGCTTCATTGCAATCAGTAAATCCACCCATAATCATTCCGGTAAGTCCCTCAAAATATCCTGATCGTTTTAATTGGACCAACATGCGATCTACGTGATATAGTCTTTCGCCAATTTCCTCAATGACTAAAATTTTTCCATGGGGTTTATTAAAGCTTTTAGAGCCAATTAAATGCGTTAATAAGGAAAGATTCCCACCGATTAACTCCCCTTGAACCTCTCCTAATATATTGGCGGGATTTGGTTTGCACGTATAGCTCGCGCATCCATTAAACAGCAATTCGTTCAATGCCTCAAGCGAAAATTCTCCCCCTTTTTGGCAAAAATTATTAGGCATTGGTCCATGAATTCCAGCAATACCTAATGAATCAATGTGCAATAATAATGCAGTAATATCTGAAAAGCCCACAATCCATTTGGGATTTTGTAAGAAATGGGAAAAATCTAAATCATCCAATAAACGACTCGTTCCATAGCCACCTCTGATTGGAAATATGGCTTTAATTTCTGGGTTATCTAACGCTTTTTGTAGGTCATTCAAGCGCTCTGCATCGGTGCCTCCAAAACCAAAATGTTGGGATAAATAATGCTCCCCTCGAACGACGCGTAATCCCCATTTTTCGAGTACTTCAATTCCTTTTTCCCAGGCATTTGAGTTGGTATGTGATGCCGGGGATAAAACAGAAACGAGGTCGCCAGATTTTAATAATGGGGGAATTGCCATAGGAAAATTAAATGCTTGCAAATATCTGCGTTTTTTTATTCATACCCAAGGCCTAAATTTCGGATTATTGCAAAAAAAATAGAGTTTGAAAGTTCATAAATCTCTTGACCTAGTTTATCCTTGTTGCAATCCGCACCTACATTGGGTACAGGATTTGGTGCATTACTATGGGCAATTGGTCAAGATGTTGCCGAAAGAACTGCCGATTGCAGTTTATGTAGTGAATGATGGCAGTTCTAAGGGAATAAATGAACAAGATATTCAGTTTCTAACCGCTGAAATTCCCCATTTTCATTTTATTGATATGTGGATCGATGATTCAAATAATTTCATTAAAGAAAAATCACTTCCTTAACTACCTCGTTATCAGCTGATTTGTTGATTAATTCGATCATTTTTTGTTTGGCCATCATCAGTTCTTTCTTGAGTGGCGCCGAATCGATTTGTAGAAATAGTTTATGATTGGTGACATACACTTTTTGCGTTCTAGCTGCGATCGGCTTGCCCATAATTAGCTCCCAGTTGGCCGACACAAACGTTTCATCAAATTTTCCTTGTAGTTTGTAAATTTTAAGCAGAGATTCAATCGCTTCTTTAAGAGAGGAGCTATCGCTTTTTCTAGAAGATGCTTTTGGGCTTTTTTTGTAAAAAGGAGAATCCATGTGTTGTATAATTGAAGTCTAAATTAATAATTAGCCGATAATTTCTACCAAATTCAGGTTTTTTTAATTTTTTTTTAATTTTTTTTCAAATTCTTAATCCCAAAAAAGTACCCTATTATTGATGCTATTTCGAGGAAAATATTAAGATAGTACAATAGGCTTCTTGGGCATGAAAAAAAAATCATCTTAATATAACCTAAACCATGTTAAAATTAAATTAGAATTACATTACTTTTGCTTTCACTGAAAATACCAAGGAAGCGGTAACTATGAAAACTACGCGACTTGTGTTTTTTGAAAGTGTTATGTAAACTATTAATTTTTTAACCCCAAATTTACCAAACTAATGAGTACACAACAACCAAAGCCAGCTGCTAAGCCAGCTGCAACTGAAAAAAAATCTGGCGGTATTTCTGCAGGTTTAATTTTAATTATTTTATTTGTTATTTCCATTCTTATTTTCATGTTTGTCATGGGAGATGGTTCACACTTTGAAGGTGGAACAAATGAAGGTCATCCACTTCCAGGCGATTACTTTGGTATCGTTTATAAGGGTGGTGTCATTGTACCAGTTTTGATAACGTGTTTCTTAACGGCCTTAACATTTTCAATTGAGCGTTTGTTGACTATTGGAAAAGCAAAAGGAACGGGTGATGTAAATGCATTTGTTCGTTCGATTCAAGCATCTTTGGATAAGGATGATACGGAAGCTGCAATCGCTGCATGTAACAAGCAAAAAGGATCTGTTGGAAACGTAACACTTTCTGCAGTGAAAAAGTACAAGCAATTAACGGGTGACAAGTCCTTAGATAAGGAGCAAAAATTAGCTTCTTTAAGTAAAGAAGTTGAGGAAGCTACTTCATTAGAGTTACCTATGTTAGAGAAAAACTTAACGATCATCGCTACATTAGCATCGGTGTCTACGTTAATTGGTCTTTTAGGAACGGTAATCGGTATGATTAAGGCGTTCTCGGCTTTAGGAAATTCAGGTGGATCAACAGATTCAACAGCATTAGCAAATGGTATCTCTGAGGCGCTTGTAAATACAGCGTTAGGAATTGGTACTTCAGCGATCTGTATCATTGCATACAACTTATTTACATCTAGAATTGATGAGTTGACTTATAGCATTGATGAGATTGGTTTGAGCGTTAACCAAAATTATGCTACGCATCATAATTAATATTTGAACCTTTTGGGCGCAAGCCTATTTTAAATTATTTTTCACAGTTCAAATTATTAATTGTTATGCCAAAAGTTAAAGCCAAACGACAAAGTGTATCACTCGATATGACAGCGATGTGTGACGTGGCTTTCCTTTTGTTGACGTTCTTCATGTTAACCGCGAAGTTTCGTCCTGAGGAGGCAGTTACCATAGTTCCACCATCATCTATTTCAGAGAAACCTTTGAATGCGAAAGATGGTATGCTGACAATAAGTGTATCGAATGAGGGTGGTGTTTATTTGGCATCTGACGATCAATTAGGTAGGGAGTTTATGTTAGAGCGCATGGCTAGTCGCTATGGAGTTGCAATAACAGCAGAGATGAAGAAGAACTATATGGCTTCTGAAATTGTAGGCTACCCAGCTGGTGCGATGCGTCAAGTGTTGAATATGAAACCAGCAGATGCGAAAAAATTGATAAAAGGTATTCCGATCGATTCAGCTAATAACGAGCTGTCATATTGGGTAGGATATGCCAAATTATCAAATCCGAATCTGAAGATTGCGATCAAGGGAGATCAGAATTCTAATTATGAAATTTTCAGTGATATCATTGGTACTTTGCAAGCGCAGAATATCAATATATTTCAGTTGATTACATCTCCTGAAGGAAAACCTAAATAAGTATTCATTATTAATTAGATTAAGAAATGGCAGAAATAGATAGCTCCGGTGGGGGTAAGAAAGGCGGAGGGAAGAAGCGAAGTAAAAAAATGTCAACCAAAATTGACATGACACCAATGGTGGACTTAGGCTTCTTGCTAATTACTTTCTTTATGTTAACGACTACGTTAGCTAAACCCGTAACCATGCAATTAAACATGCCTGATAAGACGGATACAAAGGAAACGTCACCAGTTAAATTGTCTGAGACCTTAACGGTTATTCCAGATGAGTTTAAGGTGTATTATTACCAAGGTATCCCGACTGAAGCAGGTACTAAATTAGAGGTGACTGATTATTCTGATACAGGTATTCGCAAGGTAATTGCGGATTTGAAGAAGAAAATCGGTAACAATTTTACGCTCGTGATTAAACCAACGAAAAAAGCAAAATACCGTAATATGGTGGATATGCTTGATGAATGTGCGATTACTGGAAATAAGCGTTACGCTTTATTACAGATTGATCCAGCTTCGGAGGATTTAATTAAACGTTCAGGTAAATAAAATGGCGATAGCCTATTTAATAAATTTTTAAATTAAGAAATACTATGTCACAAGTAATAAGCCAAGATGCTACATTGGATGACATTATCTTTAGAGAGAAGAACCGAGAATTTGGTGCTTTCTTGCTAAGGACAACCTATCCAAAGGTTATCAAACGGTCGGTATTACTAGGCTCTGCTCTTTTCGTGGGCGCATTGTTGATTGCAGCATTCTGGAAACAGTTGACAGCAAACCTCAATACCAAAGAAGAGATCACAGCTGAAGTAATGAAATTAGACGCGCCACCTCCACCCAAAAAGGTAGAGTTGCCGCCACCGCCACCGCCGCCACCACCCAAAGAAATCCCTAAGGTAACGACGACTAAGTTTTTACCTCCGGAGATTAAGCATGATGAAGAAGTTACAAAGCCTGAGCCGCCACCAGAGGAGGTAAAAGGAAATACAGCTTCTGAAACGGTAAAGGGTGAAACGGAAAATTTCGAACCACCTGTTGATCCAGATGCGAAAGGTTCAGCTCCGGTAGAGCCACCTAAGCCTGCAGAAGATGAAATCTTTACTGCGGTGGAACAACAAGCTGAATTCCCTGGCGGACCTCGTGCCTTTGGTGCGTTCCTTCAGAGAAATTTAAAATACCCATCAGCTGCTCAGCGTGCAAACGTAGGCGGTAAAGTATATGTTCAGTTCGTTGTTAATACAGATGGAACGATACAAGATGTTCAGGTTTTGAAATCAGTAGGATTTGGTTGCGATGAGGAAGCGATTCGCGTGATTAAATCAGTACCTAAATGGAATCCAGGCAAGCAGTCTGGCCGTGCAGTACGTTCAAGATTTACTCAGCCAATTACCTTCGTATTATCTGAATAAGATTTAATTTATTTCTTTCAGACCTGCTAAATTTGTTTTTGGCAGGTCTGATTGTTTTTAATATTCATGATGAAATTGTCAGCTGCAGAAATAATTAATGTTTTGTTTCGGTTAATCGCTGCCCTAGCTTATTGTTTGTTAGGAGTTTATGTGGCGTTTTTGTCGGAGGCCCAACTCGGAATTTGGTTTGGTGTGTCCATTAATTTTTACCTTGGATCCTTGTTTTTGGCCTATGGCTTTTTTAGATTTTATAGAGCATATTTGTATTATAAAGAATTAAAAGAAGATGAATATGGCGAATACGGCTCGTAATTTATGTGGAGTGTTTTTCCTTTCCGGCATCCTTTTTTCATGTTCATTGTTCAGTAAAAAAGAGGACTTCAAGGACGGCCCAGCGCAAGGAGAAATTTCAATCGCGGTTGATGAGTCTTTTCAGCTTTTATTAAAATCTGAAAAAACAGCTTTTGAAAACAATTATCATTTTGCTCACATTAATTTAAAATTTACTCCTGAAAATGAAGCGGTAGCCGATTTGTTGAACGAAAAAGTTCGATCTATCGTAGTGTCTAGGGACCTTACCTCAAAAGAAAAGGAAATTTTTACACGTGAGAAAATAACCTATCGGAGCTTCCCATTTGCAGCCGATGGGATTGCGCTACTAACGAATAAGCAAAATACCGATACCTTAATTAGTTTACCTCTGTTAAAAGATTTATTAATAGGAAAGATTTCCAATTGGAATAAAATAGGTGCTCGTTCTGTTTCCGGAGAAATTTTATTGGTGGTGGATAAAGCAAATTCAAGCAACATTAAATTTCTAATCGACAAATTAGGCATTCCAGCAAATCAGAAATTATCGGTCTTTGCGGCTGGTTCTAATCCTGCTGTTATTGAGTATGTTAAAAATCATGCGAATGCTTTAGGAATTATTGGATCAAACTGGATTAGTGATGGAGATAATCCTACTTCTTTAGGATTCATCAAATCGGTTCATGTGATGTCAGTGGCTGAAAAAGATGGATTGGCCCAAGATAAATATTTGCAACCTTTTGGATATAATTTGGCCTTAAAAACATATCCTTTGCGCCGGGAAATTAAGTTGATCTTGAAAGAATCACACCTAGGCTTAGGAACAGGTTTTGTCAATTACATTTGTGGTGAGATGGGCCAGCTCATTGTTTTGAAAGCTGGGTTGATTCCTTTGACCCGACCTATCACGATTAGGACGTACCAAATTAACCAATAAGAAAGAATTTGTTTGTTTAATTGACAAAATCTAAATTTTTATAATTAATTTTGTCATTCGATTTTAATGAAACTTTTAGATTATATTGTTGAACATTTTGATGTTCTAAGCCTTAGAAAAAAATTATTTTAGCAAAAAATTAAAACTTACAATGATGAAATTTAAAGCATGGATATTAGGTATAGGATTATTAATATCCAACGTAGCATTTAGTCAAACGGTACAAGACGGTTTTCGTTTTTTAGACCGACATCAGCCAAGTAGGGCTAAACAAGTTTTTGAAGGACTTGTGGCTTCTGCTCCTACAGGTGAAAATTACTTTAATTTAGGTTTATACTTTTTGCATTTACGCGATTGGGATAATGCCAAAATTAGTTTTGAAAAAGGGAAAGTTGCAGATCCTAAAAACCCTTTAAATCAAGTCGGCTTAGCTTCTATTTTAGTGGGACAAAATAATGTTTCTGCTGCTAAAGTTGAGTTTGATAAAATTATTGCAGATACCAAATCAAAAAATATTGATGTTTTATATCGCATTGCTGAGGCTTATTCCATGTATTATATTTTAGGAAAAGAGGAAAGTTTTAACGCGAATAATAATGATCCAGGTGAAGCCATCCGTTTAATTGATGTGATTCAAGAGCGTATGCTAAAGGACAAAAAATTACCTGCGCCTGAGCATTACATTGTAAAAGGAGACGCGTTTTTAATTAAGAACGATGGAGGAAATGCGGTGACAGCTTATGAAGCTGCTATTGCTCAAGATCCACGCAATGTAAAAGCTAAGGTTAAAATTGGTACTGTTTATTTAAGAGGAAAAAATTATAAAGAAACGCAAGCACGTTATAAGGAGGCTTTGGATTTAGATTCAAATTATGCTCCTGGACATCGTCGTTATGGTGAGTACTTGATCATCGGTGGTCAGTATAAAAATGCTTCTCGGTATTTTAGAAAGTACATTGAAAAAGCAGAAGCCACTCCAGAGGTTACGATGGAAACAGCCAAATTGCTTTTCCTTTCTAAGGATTATGATGGAGCGATGAAATATACGGATGAGGCTGATAAGCGTGGAGTTCGTGATAATGATATTTACCGTATGCGTGGGTATTCACGCGTTGAAATGGGTAATTTCCAACAAGGTATTGACAATTTAGATGAGATGGTTAAAAAAGGAGTTAAGCCTTACTTTATGGATGATTTATACTTCGGTAAAGGATATCAGGGTTTAGGTAAGGATTCTTTAGCTATTGCTTACATGGAAAAAGCGGCACCTTTAGATACCAATAACAATGTGTATACGTTAATTCATGACATTCGATATAAGCAAAAAAGATACTTAGAGGCTTCTGTTGCTGGGACTAAATCGATTGAATGGAAAGTGAAAAGAGCTCAAACGGTAGGATCAGGAGATTATTTTAAAGTGGCTATGGATTTATATTTAACAGCTGCCTACATCAATAAAGCAGATACGATTGGCCGACCAGCCATGGCGATGCGTGCTGATTCAATGTTTGCTAAGTCCATTTCAGTGAATGATAAATGGCCTCCATTTTACATTAACCGTGCACGTGCCAACAACTTTATCGATTATGATGGAAAGCAATGGTAAGGTGCTCCTTACTATGAAAAATTCATCGCGGTGGTAGATCAATTAAAAGCTGAAAAAAGCACTCAATATAGAGAAGATAAGAATCAATTATTTGAGGCATATAAGTTTTTAGGTGGATATCATTTATCTGTAACAAAAGATGAGGCTAAAGTGAAAGATTTATTCACAAAAGCGCAGGAGATTAAAGCAGATGACCCTGATATAAAAGCATATTTTAACCCAGCACCACCAGCTGCTGCTGCCCCTGGTGCTGTTGCTCCCAAGAAATAAGATTAAAGCTGCTCATTGAGCAGCTTTTTTTCATCATAAAGAAAATTATTTATGTCTTACGCATTAATTACTGGAGCTAGTAAAGGGATTGGAAAAGAAATAGCCAATGAGCTGGCTTCGCGTGGCTATGATTTATTGATAGTCGCTCGAAATTCCTATGAACTCCAACAAGTTAAAGAGGCGATTGAAAAAAAATATGCCAATACGGTTGATTACCTAGTGGCAGATTTAGGTGATCAAGGGTCAGTGAGTCGTATATATCAGTGGGTTTTGGAAAAGCAAGTTGACCTACGAATTCTTGTCAACAATGCTGGCTATGGTTTAGTGGGGGAATTTGAATCGTACTCCTTTGTTGAAAACCAACAAATGATGCAGGTTAATATGAATGCATTGGTAGAAGCTTGCCATACATTTTATCCCATGCTTACTGGAAAGGGTCAGGCGTATGTACTAAATATTGCTAGCTCAACAGCCTATCAAGCCATACCGCTGATGAGTTTATATGCCGCCACAAAAGTATTTGTTTTGAATTTCTCCCGTGGTTTGTTTCACGAATGGAAAGAGAAAGGTATTTCGGTGACAGCTGTTAGTCCAGGTGCAACGACAAGTTCATTTAATGACCGAGCTAATTTACCAGACAAGGCTAGAAATGCAGCTAAGAAAATAACCATGACGGCTGAGTCCGTGGCTAAAATGGCAGTTGATGGCATGTTTGCAAAAAAACCTGAAGTTATCACCGGATTCATAAATAAGTTGGGCGCATTTTTAGCATGGGTGGCTCCAAAATCAATCAGCGAAAAAATTGCCAAAGGTATTTATGAATAAGTATTGCCTATGGAAATCACAAGGCTTGCGCTTTTTTCTGAGTTTGTAGGTCAATTGCATCCACTATTGATTCACTTCCCCATTGGAATTCTTCTGATGGCTATTGCCCTGCATTTTTTTCAAATTATTTCTAAAAAGGATTTTAATTCTTCCATATCTATACTCGTATTGATTGGTAGTGTTTTGGCAGGTATTTCTTGCCTAGCTGGTTGGCTTTTAGCTTCAACCGGCGAATATAATGATGAAATTGTTTTTTTTCACCGATGGTCCGGTATCGCCACTTTTATCCTAGCTCTCGCCTCCTATTTTTGGATTCGTTATCGGAATTATCTGTTCGCGGGTTTATTGATTTTAATTATTGTCACTGGTCATTATGGATCCATTTTAACGTACGGAGAAGGTTACTTTTTAAAGCCGGCTGTTGACTCTTCAGTCACCATTCAAACGAAAAACAGGCGATCGTTGAAAATTGAAAATCCTCAAGGAGAAACAAAAGCCTATTTCTATCCCTATGAGGATCAAATTGTCCCTATATTAAAGTCGAAGTGCTACTCGTGTCATTCCATTCAAAAAAAGAAAGGTGGGCTGCGTTTAGATTCTGAATTTTTTATTCGCAAGGGTGGTAAAAATGGTCGAATATTGATTCCAGGAAATTCCCTAAAAAGTCATTTATATGCTTATTTAGTAAAACCTGAAGATGATGATCTTCATATGCCGCCAACAGGCAAAAAGCAATTGACTTTATTGGAAATACAATTCATTGAAAAATGGATTTCAACGGGCGCACCTTTTGGGGAGGTTGAACAAAAAATGGTTCTAGCATCTAGTGAATTGAGTAGCCAGGCCATTGATTTACCCAATTCAGATAAAATTCCTGTAGAAAATGAAATTGATGTGGAACCTTTTGGCCCAATTGAAAATCTAGTTTTAGATAAATTAAAGGAAGCTAAAATTAGTGTCGTTTCCTCGGGAGCAAAAAACCAATGGATTAGTTTAAATTTTATTAATGTCAAATCTGACTTGAATGCTTTGTTGGCTCAATCGAAATCTATAAAAACACATGTAACGGAATTGAAATTAACCGATTTTTATCAAATTGATTTTTCCGCCATTCGGGATTTTTCAAACGTGAAAATTTTAAATCTAGGTCATACGAATTTGAAAGATGATGATTTGGAAATTTTCAAAGACTTAGACCAACTCGAGCAATTGAACCTTTATGGGACCAAGGTTACGGATGTTGGTTTAATGAAGTTGGCGGAATGCCAACATCTAAAAGTTTTATATCTTTGGGATACAAAGGTTTCTGCAATTGGAATAAATGAGTTAAAAAAGAAGAGGCCTAAATTAAAGATTGAATCGGGCCAATTTACTTTTAAATTAGCAGATACAAATCTACCTAAACGTCTCATAGTCAAATAAATATAGTGGACATTTTAGAAAAAATGTGGTTTTTATTTATTCTTGTTCATTGGTTTTATAAAAAAGGATGGCAGTCCAAATAGGTAGTAATAGAATTTAAAAATTTGAGATTTGAAATTGATTTTAATTTTAACGCCAAGTCTAT
>CANKVC010000036.1 GCA_947486835.1 Cytophagaceae bacterium
AGGAAGCAAAATTACCTGCTTCTGTTAAGTCGCCCGCCATAAAGCCCGGCGCGGCATTAAACTTAAGCGCTAAATAATAGCTTATAATAATTCCGGCAAACCAAATGAATTGAGTCAATTGTTTTTGGGTATATAAAAAGATGATGTTGGCAAACATATAGCCTAGACCGATACGCCCCAGCACACTTCCAAAACGAATTTCTTCCAGCGGTTTAAATTCTAGTCCATTGTTGTAAATAATTCCTAGAATGACCAAGATTAAACCCCTCTTGATTACTTTTTGTAATAATTGTTCTCTTGATTTTCCTTTTTCTAACTCCTTGCCTAACGAATAAGGAGTGGCCACACCTGCCATGAAAAGAAATAGTGGAAAGATTAGGTCATTAAATGTAAATCCGTTCCACTCAGGATGTTCTAATTGGTTCGAAATGAAGCCCCAAAATGGCGATCCTGTCGCTTTATACAAGAATTTAAAAATTTCTTCTGCGCCCATGATCCAAAGCATATCAAACCCGCGAAGTGCATCTAAGGATTGAAGGCGTTGAGCGATAGGAGAACTTTCCAGGGTAGAGCTTGTTGTTTTCATAGGTTTTGATTAACCCCTAAATATATACATAAATTAGCTTTTCCACTCAATAGTATGATTAAATGCTATAAAGTAATTTTCTTAGTTGGGTCGATACGTAGCCATAAAAATCCGCCTAGGATGACGATGCAGCCGATAATTCTGACGGGGATATCCCAACTTCCTGTTGCCGCAAGGATGTAGCCAAAAGCGATGGACATGATGGTGGAGCCCAATTGGCCCGCCATCCCCATGGCTCCTGCTACTGCTCCGGCATTTTGTCCGCCTATGTCGGAGGAGGTAGCCCAAGAAACGGGTAAGGTAAAATCTTTAAAAGCTAAGCCAAATGCTAAAACGACAATCGACGTAGTGGTATCCGGAATGAAGGTGGCCGTCAACATGCACAGGCCAGACATGACTAAGCCAAACATGCCCACCGCTCTTCGGCCCCATTTTAGGCCTCGTTTTTTAGTGATATAATCGGAAGAAAATCCGCCGATAAAACAGCCGACAGTCCCTAAAATAAATGGGAGGGAAGCTAAAAATGCAATTTGGGTGTCGTCGATTCCTCGGCCATTTTTCAAGTATTTGGGCATCCACGAAAGATAAAAATAGGCGCCATAAAGTAGGCAATGGTACATGCCCATAAGCGACCAAATGTTAGGATCTTTTAAGATTTTCAGCACAATGGAAAAGCTATCGCCTCCCGATTTCAACTCACGTCCCTGTTCAATGTGCGCAATTTCTTTTTCGGAAATATGAGGCATATCACGGGGTTCATCTTTAAACCAAAGTCCCCAAAAGGCTGCCCAGATAATTCCTAAAACACCAAAAGCGTAAAACACATAGCGCCAACCGTACGTTTGCATGATGAAGAGGGATAGGAAGGGGGCTAATGCGGCACCGATTCGACTAGCAATCCAAATAAATGATTGCGCTCGACCTGTTTCTGACTTGGGGAACCAACGAGAAATTACGATGGTGGCGTTTGGGTAGGCTCCTGCCTCACCGATTCCAAATAGAAATCGGATGATAAATAGCATCGTGAAGGTGGTTGAAAAACCTGTCAATATGGTGAATACTGACCAGGAGAGGACTATTCTAAAGAGTATGGATTTGGGTCCTTTTCGATCACCCCATAATCCCACCGGTATTTCAAATAAGCCATAGGCAAAAGCAAATGATCCTAAAATCCAACCAAATTCTTTTTCTGATAAATTAAGCTCCTGTGTGATGGCGCTACCCGTGATGGAAATAGATGTTCGATCTAAATAGGTGATGATGGAAAATAGTGCCATGACGAATAGCACCCAATATCTTTTATTCATGTAAATTGGCTTATCGGAAAATTAATTTATTTTTTTTCGTCTTTAGCTTTACTAAATTTGAAAATTTAGTAAAGCTGACGAAGGTACAGAAAAATAGATAATTATATTGCCATTATTGATTAGCTTATTGATCATTTAACTGATGTTCAAGGGTATCATGATTTGTCCTTGGTAAAAACGGTTTTTGAAGATATATAATTAGGGTATCCAATATTTAAATAAAAATATTTTAATTTTATTTAGGGTTATTTCAATGTTGTACGACTATAGCTTACAAACAAAAATTAATTAATCCCAAATGAATTTCAAAGGGCTTGAAGATCAACTATTGGTTTTAGGTTTAAATCAGGGGCATTCTGCGGCCTTTGAAGAAATTTATTCAAGATACTGGTTTAAAATTTACAGAATTGCCTTTAATCAAACAGGAAATAAGGAAGAGGCTGAGGAGCTTGTACAAGATGTTTTTTTGAGTATTTGGAATAGAAGAGAGACTATTGTTATTAATAATTTGGATTTGTATTTAGTCATTTCCATCAAAAATAAAGTATACGATTTAATACGTTCAAAAATCAATTTCCGCAAATATCAAGAGCATATTATTTTAAAGGAGATCGATTTTCATTTTAATACAGATGAAATTGTCAATTATACTGAATTGACTGATGCCGTTGAAAAAGTACTTTCGTTATTGCCTGAAAAAAGTGTTCATATATTCAAAAAAAGTCGGTTCGAAAATATGAATACAAAGGAAATTGCGCTTCAAATGAAATTGAGTGAAAAGGCTGTAGAATACCATATAACTAAATCCCTAAAGTTTCTAAAAGAAAATTTAAAAGATTATTCACGTTTAAATTAGGTCAATTTTTATGACAAAACAGGAATTTAATTTAATGTCGAATAAATACCTCCAAGGCATGTGCTCGGTGGAGGAAGAATTGTTGTTACTAGAATGGAGCGAAAAACTAGATAATGAAAATCAGTTGACCATTTCTTCAAGTGAAAAGGAGGAAATAAGGGGTAGGATCTTGAGAAATATTCATTCAAAAATCCCTAATAAACATTTTTCAAAAATCACTAAAACTGGCTTAGGTGTTGTAACAAGTTTAGCTGCTTGTTTATTAATCGTATTTCTATTGAATGTTCAAACAATCGAAAGTTTATCTACTAAACCGAGTAATTTACTCGGAATGGAGATGAAGAACATGACCTTAGTAGATCAAAAAATCTTATTAAAAGATGGTTCATTGGTCATTTTGAAACCTCAAAGTAGTATCAATTACGGAAAAGATTTTAACGTTAAAAAAAGGGAAGTTTTTTTAATTGGCCAAGCATTTTTTAAAGTTAAACGAAATGTTACCAAGCCATTTGTCGTGCATTCAGGTGATTTAAATACGGAGGTATTAGGAACTAGTTTCTGGGTAAAATCAAATACAAGAAACAATCAAATAGAAGTTTCAGTCACAAGCGGTAAAGTCTCCGTATATTCTAGTAAAGTAAGTGATAACAATAATTTAAATGGGGTTATTTTAACCAGAAATCAAAAGGTTGTATTTGATATAGTATCCAAGACGATTAATCCCACTATTGTTGATAATCCGTTGCCAATTCTGACTCCGGATTTTTCCAAGGGGCAACTTATTTTCCAAGCAACTCCACTTCAATCTGTATTGTCAACGATGTCAAAACACTATGGGGTAGAAATAATTTTAACTAATCCTAAGTCGAATGATTGTCAAATCACGGCGGATTTAAATGGATTACCATTGTTTACCCAATTAGATTTAATCTGTAAATCTATCGCAGCTACCTATGAAAAACGTGGGACTGTCATTTTTATAACTGGAGAAGGATGTAATTAATAAAAACAGAAAGGAGAAATACTCCTTTCTGCCCAATAAAATAACCCGTTACAAATGCCAATCTGAGGCGGGTTAAATGTTTCAAAATGTTAATTTAAAACTTGTAAATCTATGAAAAAACACCGATTGAACACCCAAAATTTGTGGCTATTTATGAAAATTACCTTTAGTCAAATTTGCCTAGTTTTATTATGCACTACCTTAGCTGTTGCACATGAATCACAGGCCCAAGAAGTATTAAACCGATCTGTTACCATTGTAGGTCAGAACATTAATTTCAAATCGGTTTTAGCTCAAATTGAAAAGCAAGCTGAGGTTAAGTTTGTGTATAGTACTAGAGTTCAGACTAATCAAAAAATGAATTTGAATTTGCAGAATGCTAAGCTTTCGACCGTATTAAATGAAATTCTAAATCCCAATTCAATCTCTTATGAGGTCATTGAGAATAGAATTTTATTAACGAAATCTAAGATTGAGCTTCTGAATTCAAATTCTCAATTGAATAATCAAGAATCTGAATCATTGATTATAGATACCAAAACGGTCAAAGGAAAAATTACTGATGAAAGTGGAAGTCCTATCCCCGGTGTAAATATTCTCATCAAGGGAACCAATAAAGGAGTTAGCAGTAATATTGATGGTACTTATAATTTAAGTGTTTCAGATGATAAGGCAATTTTAGCCTTTAGTTTTGTTGGTTTTATCACGCAAGAAGTTTTAGTTGGAAATAGATCAATGATCAATATCAGTCTTGTGTCTGAAAATAAAGCCTTGACTGAAGTAGTGGTTGTGGGTTATGGTACGGCAAGAGTGAAAGATTTAACAGGTGCTGTAGCGACTATAAATCAAAATACGATTAAAGATTTGCCTGTTTCTACGGTAGATCAAAAAATGATTGGCCAGGTGGCTGGTATGCAAATTCAGCAATTATCGGGTCAGCCAGGTGCTGGAACTTCAGTAAGAATTAGAGGTAGTGGATCTTTAGGAGCAGGTAACGAACCCTTATATGTGATTGACGGAATGCCTTATTCTGCTGGATTAAATCAGGACTTTAATCCTCTTTTGCTAATAAATCCAAATGATATTGAATCTATTTCTGTATTGAAAGATGCCTCTTCTACAGCAATTTATGGTTCTAGGGGTGCTAATGGGGTAATCATGATTACAACTAAAAAAGGTCAATACGGTAAATTGCAAATCAATTTTTCATCGATGACGGGTATGCAGGATGTGCCCAAAAAAGGCCGTCCTGAATTGATGAATCAGAAAGAATTTGTTGAATTACAGAGAAATAAAATCGATGTAGCCGTATTAAGAGCTGAAAATCGAAAAACAACGGTAGCTGATTATCCTGTTGAATATCAAAACATAGACCAATTGGTTGGAAATGGTACAGACTGGTACGATTTAATCTTGCAAACTGCTCCCATTCAAGAACACAATTTAAGCATTCAAAGAGGTACTCAAGATTCTAAAATCAATGCAAGTTTTGGTTATTTTAAACAAGATGGAGCATTAAAGTTTACAGGCGTCGAGCGTTTTACTAGCAAACTTGGTTTTGAATCTAATCTTAGCAAAACGGTGACCATTGGAGGGTCTTTACTTAACTCCTTGGTTAACCAGGATCGTACCAACACCAATTCTAGTAGGGACGATGTGATTGGAGTTTCATTATGGGCTAATCCTGTGATGTCACCCTATGACGCGAGTGGTCAATTAATTCCGTATGTTCGATCTCCACAGAGTAAATATCATTCAGCTTGGAGTTTTATGAATCCTTTATTCTTATTGAAAAATACGACCCAAATGCAAAATCAATTTCAGAGTTTAGGATCTGTTTTTTTAGAATGGGATATATTACCAGATTTAAAGTTTAAAACATCTTTAAATACGATTTATTCTTCGTCAAAATACAATCAATTTGTGCCAAGTACCGTTGGTACATCAACAGCAAATGTTCCGCCGATTGCAGGTACTGGTAGATCTTCTAATTCTAGGTCTGAAACATTTGACTGGTTAATTGAGAATACATTAAATTATAATAAAAATTTAGGCAAACATCGTTTTAACGCAGTTGTGGGATATACCACCCAACGTAGTAGTACGAGTGGTTTAAATTTAAGTGCATCTCCTTATTCAAATGATTTAATACAAACGATCAATGCGGCTCAAGCTATTAGTTCATGGGGTGAAAATGCGCAGGAATGGAGTTTGATTTCCTATTTGGGTCGGGCTAATTATTCATTTGCTGATAAATATTTAGTGACAGCAACTCTTAGAACAGATGGATCCTCAAGGTTTGGACTTAAAAATAGATACGCCGCCTTTCCTTCCTTTGGTGTAGCATGGCGCATTTCTGAGGAGGCTTTCTTAAAAGATAGTAAAATTATATCTAGTTTAAAGTGGCGCGCTAGTTTAGGTAAAAGTGGAAACAACAATATTGGAAATTATTCTTCTTTAGCTGCTATAAACCCTGGTTCATACATATTTGGAAGTAATCAGGTCTCTGCTTCATTCGTTGGTATTTCCAACCCTTTCCTAACATGGGAGGAATCTAATCAGTTTGATACAGGTTTAGATATTGAATTATTTAATAATCGAGTTAGTTTGATTTTAGATTATTATAATCGTGAAAGTGCTAATATGTTGTTGAATGATGTCATTCCTGCCATTACAGGATTTAATTCTCAAATTGTAAATAAAGGAACGGTACGTAATAGAGGTGTTGAGATTTCCTTGAGCGCAAGCCCTGTTCAAGGTAAATTCAACTGGGATTTTAATTTTAATGTTGCTATTAACCGAAATATGGTTCTTTCATTAAATCAAAATGGAGATCGCGTCTTATCTGGAAATAACGATGGAAATCCTACACACGTGACCGTTGTAGGCAAGCCGATTGGTCAGTTTTTTGGATTTGTGATGGAAGGAGTGTATTCAGCAGCGGACATCGCAAATCCTGCTATTATTAAGACAGCACAAGTGTATGAAGGCAATCCCAAATATAAAGATGTTAATGGAGATGGTCTCATCAGTGACTTTCTTGATTATACGATGCTAGGGAGTCCGCATCCAGATTTTATTTTTGGATTCTCTAATAACTTTTCATACAAAAACTTTTCATTAGGTGTCATTCTTAACGGTCAGTATGGTGGCCAAGTAATGAATGGCTTGAGACAAACAACGGATAATTTACAAGGATTCTTCAATGTTAGTAAAGTTTTTGTAAACCGTTGGAGAAGTGCTGCTAATCCTGGCGATCCTTTGTTATATGGAGTGCCTAAATTAACACCAAGTTGGGGCCACCGTGTAAATTCTCGTTGGGTAGAGGATGCCTCTTTTTTACGTGTTTCAAATGTAACATTGGGTTATACCGTTCCATCTAGTTTTGTTCAAAAATCGAAACTATTTGAATCTTGTAGACTTTATCTGACGTGTAGGAATTTAGCTATGTTTACCAAATATACAGGTGCTAATCCAGAAGCGCAATCAAGAAATATTGACAATACATTGTCTCAGGGCTTTGATATGTCATCATATCCTTTAGCCACCACTACATCTTTAGGCTTAAACCTTTCTTTTTAATGTCAAGATATAAACCGAATAACAATATGAAAAATTTAATCATTTTAATTTTTGCTCTGATCATTTTAAGTGGATGCAAAGATAGTTTCTTAGAGCTTTACCCTAAAGCAACACTAAGTGAAGGCAGTTTTTATCAAACAGAGGTTGAGTATATTTTATTGGCCAATGGATGTTATGTTCCGATGAGGGATTATGAAAAAAATCAGCATTGGATTTTAGCTGAATTAATTTCAGATAATGCAAGTTTTCAAAATAATGTACGAACAGGGGAAGCCTCAAGAGGTGTTATTGATCAATTTATTTTAAGTTCTGACAATACAACTTATAGCGGTTTTTGGAATTTGTCATATAATGGAATTACGCGCTGTAATAAATTATTGAGCGAAATAGATCGTCCAACCACTGTATGGTCAAAATTATCTTTAAAAGATCGATCTAAAGGAGAAGCACTATTTTTAAGGGCACTGTATTATTTTAATCTTGTTAGGCAGTTTGGTGGAGTTCCTTTGGTTTTAGTGCCTGTTACTTCCCAAGCAGCCGTTGACATTAAAAGATCGAAGGATACTCAAGTGTATGATCGAATTATCTTAGACTTAAAAGAAGCTGCAGCAGCTTTTGCAAAAGCTAAAGATGTCGAAGAAAATGGTCGGGCGAATGAAAATTCGGCATTGGCCTTATTAGGTAAAGTTTATTTGACTATTGGTAACCATGCGGAGGCTGAAAAAGCATTAAGTACCGTGATGTCATCTGGCAAATATACATTGTTGCCAGAATATGCTGATGTATTTAATCCCGCCAAAAAGGATTTTAAAGAGACCATTTTTGCGATCCAATACTCTGAAAATAGTCCTGAATTAGCGAATAACTTTATTTTTACTTTTGCTCCACATACCTCTGCAGGTGCTGTAACAGGTAGACCCAATATTAATATTATAGCAGCAGGATGGAATCAGCCGACCGATGATTTGATTAATGCATTTGAACCAGGTGATAAACGCAAAGCAGTATCGATAGGATTTTGGAATGGCTTAGACTGGGATAATAAAGTAAAACCTATTCCTTATTGTGCTAAATATAAAGCGCCAATTTCTGCACCGGATAATCGATGTGGTGATAATTTGCCAATACTTCGTTATTCAGATGTTTTATTGATGTATGCAGAAGCCTTGGTTGAGCAAGGCAAAGTAAGCCAAGCAATTCCGAGTATTCAATTGGTTAGAAATAGGGCAGGGCTAACCAGTCCAATAACGGCAAGCGATGCGGCTAGCTTAAGAACTTTAATCGCCAAAGAAAGACAAACTGAATTTTGTTTTGAGAATCAAAGATGGTATGATTTGAAAAGGACTGGTAAAGCGGCAGAGGTGATGACCGCTCATGGTAAAAGAGAAAAAGCTGCTAAGGTATTTTTGTATCCTGAATCATATACCTTAAATTCAAATAAATTATTAGCACCTTTGCCTGTTAGTGAGGTGTCTATTAATAAATTAGACCAAAACCCAGGCTACTAAACCTATTAATAATGAATCAGATAAAATGCTTTTCTAAAGGTCTTTTTTTACTATTTTTTGGGGTATTTAGTTTTAATTCTTTGGCCCAAAAAAACGCAAAGCCCAATATCCTGTACATCTTAGTAGATCAATGGAGGGCACAGTCGACTGGATATTCGGGTGATAAAAATGTGATGACACCAAATTTAGATAAATTGGCCAGCAAGAGTATTAATTTGACCCATGCAGTTTCAGGAATGCCCGTATGCTCACCGCATCGGGCTTCTTTTTTAACTGGCCAATACCCTTTGACCCATGGGGTTTTCATGAACGATGTTTTGTTGGATACCAACCGTACTACCATTGGGAAAGTGTTCAAGGAAAATGGCTATCAAACAGGTTATTTAGGGAAATGGCATGTGGATGGCCATGGGAGGAGTTCTTATATTCCCGCGAGTCGCCAACAAGGTTTCGATTATTGGAAAGCGCTTGAATGTACGCACGATTATAATAATTCGGCCTATTATGAAGGGAATTCTCCGGTCAAAAAAGTTTGGGAAACCTATGATGCCATTGCGCAAACCCAAGATGTTTGTCAATATCTGAAAAGTCAGACGAAAAAAGATGATCCATTCTTTTTAGTGCTTTCCATCGGTTCTCCACATGATCCTTACCAAACAGCTCCCGAAAAATATCGTAAAATGTATGAAAACAAAATCTTTACGATTCGCGATAATGTGCCTGCTGATAAAGTAGAGAAGGTTCAAAATGATCTTCGTGGGTATTATGCGCACATGACGGCGATTGATGATTGCATAGGCCAACTGCGTACTACGCTCAAGGAACAGGGTTTAGACGAGAATACCATTATTGTGTTTACAGCAGATCATGGCGATTTAATGGGTTCTCATGGCGCTTGGAACAAGCAACAACCTTATGACGAAAGTATTCGTGTACCATTTTTAATTCATTATCCGAAGGCTTTTGGACCTACCGGAAAAAAATCAAAAGCGCTCATGAATTCCCCCGATATCATGCCTACGCTATTGGGTCTAACAGGGATCGAAGTTCCCAAATCCGTGGAAGGCAAAGATTTTTCTCAAATTTTATTAGGCAAAAAGAAAAATGATGTCACCCATACCTTAATTTCCTGTGTCCAACCTTTTGGCCAGTGGATTCGCTCCAAAGGTGGCAAAGAATATAGAGGTTTAATGACTGAAAATTACACGTATGTACGTGATTTAAAAGGACCTTGGCTATTGTTTGATCGGACGAAAGACCCATTCCAACTCAATAACTTGGTCGGCCAGCCTTCCCTTGCCGCTATTCAAAGCAAATTAGACCGTGATTTATTGAATGAATTGAAAATACGTAAAGATGAGTTTTTACCTGGTTTAGACTATGTTAAAAAATGGAATTATGTCATCGATGCTACGGAAACAGTACCTTATGTTAAAATGAATTATCAAGGATTACCGATCAAAGATACCTCATCTGGATATCCTACATTAAAATAGTTAGCTATGAAATCTAGTGCGTTGAAATGCCTGCCATTTTTGTTGTTTTTATTGACTTGTTTTTTCAATATCCATGTCACTCGGGCACAAAACAAAAAGCCGAACATCATTTTTATTTTGACCGATGACCAACGTGCCGAAGCCATGGGTTATGCGGGGAATAAAATCATCAAAACGCCTGAAATGGATAAATTGGCCAGCCAAGGAATCTATTTCAAAAATGCGTTTGTCACAACGCCAATTTGTGCAGCGAGTCGAGCCAGTATTTTAACG
Organism: Cytophagaceae bacterium; assembly: GCA_947486835.1. Lineage (GTDB taxonomy): Bacteria > Bacteroidota > Bacteroidia > Cytophagales > Spirosomataceae > Aquirufa. Next base: position 10,612 of record CANKVC010000036.1, read on the forward strand.
GGTTTGTATGAGCGGACGCATTTGTATACATTCCAACAAGGTAACCTTAAACAGCCTTATGCTGATCAGTCCTACCCAGTTCTTCTAAAAAAACAAGGTTATTATACGGGATTTTATGGGAAATTTGGAGTGGAATATCCTTCATTTAACACGATGTTTGATCAGGGAGAAAACTATGATCGCAATACAAAATACAAGGATCATCGAGGCTATTTTTATAAGACATTGGGTAAGGATACGGTTCACTTAACTCGGTATACGTCGCAAAAAGCCATGGATTTTATTTCTAGTGCGCCGGCCGACCAACCATTTTGTTTGTCTTTAAGTTTCAGTGCACCTCATGCGCATGACCCTGCGGTCGACCAGTATTTCTGGCAACCTGAAGTCGATCATTTATATAACGATGTAGTGATCCCGCCGCCTATTATGGCCTCTGATGCGGATTTTATGGCTCAGCCCGACTATGTGCGAAAAGGCGAAAATCATACACGTTGGCTTTGGCGCTTCGATACCCCAGAAAAATACCAGAAAAGTGTGAAAGGGTATTACCGCATGATTTCTGGTGTGGATTTAGAAATTGGGAAAATCCGCAAGCTGCTAGCTGAAAAGGGCTTAGATAAAAATACGATTATCATCTTTTTGGGTGACAATGGATACTTTTTAGGGGAGCGCCAATTTGCAGATAAATGGCTGATGTACGATAAGTCATTGCGCGTACCTATGATGATTTATGATCCTCGCAATCCGAAACATCGGGTGATTGAAGATGAAGTTTTAAACATTGATATTGCACCGACGATTTTTGGTTTTGCGGGCTTAAGCCAACCGAAATCTTGGCAAGGGGTGAATTTATCTGGATACACCAAAGCCGCTTCTCCAGCTAAATCTAGAGTAGATTTTTTATGTGAGCATTTGTGGAAAGTAGATATCATTGCCTCCAGCGAAGGTTTTAGAACTAAAAAATGGAAGTATTTCCGTTATCGGGAGGATTTGAAACATGAAGAATTGTATGATCTTACCAAAGATCCTTTAGAAAAAACGAACTTAGTCAATGAGCCTAGATTTAAATCTGTGTTAATCGAGATGCGTCAAAAAATGGAGAAAAAAATTGCCTCCTTAGAGAAAAGTCGTTTGTAGCAACACATTTAGTCTAGGTGGGTAATTTTATACCTGACTATTTTTATTTAATGATTCCTTTATTTTAAAAGTGTAAATAATGTTTAATTTTAGGTGTACAAAATTGATTATATAATCTATATACCTATGAAAATTCGATTACTGATTTTCCTATTTTTAGGAAATATTTTCGCCATTTCTGCTCAAAAAATGGCTCCTATTGTTTCTTTACCTAATGGTTGGAAATTAAGTTCTGCAGGAAAATCTTTTGGTTTAGGTGATTTGCCTTTAAATATCGCGGTGAGTAATTCTAAGAAATTTGTTGCGGTAACGAATAATGGGGTAAGCGCTCACAGCATCATGTTGATCGATGTAAAATCGGAACGTGTCATCGATTCGGTTATTATCCCAAAAGCCTGGTATGGTCTGGCTTTCAGTCCAGATGACCAATTTTTATATGCGGCAGGCGGTCATGATAATAAGATCGTTCGCTATGAAATCATTCAAAATAAACTGAATAAAAAAGACGAGATTGTTTTAGGAGCCGTTTGGCCTAATCGGATTGCGCCTTCAGGAATCACCTTTGACGCAAAACGTCAAAAAATTTATGTGGTAACGCGCGACAATCGTAGTCTATATGTGATTGATGCCAAAACGCAAAAAATCGACAAGCAATTTGGCCTAGATGGCGAAGCGTATATGAGCGCGATGAGTACTGACTCAAAAGAATTATATATTTCGTGCTGGGGCTGTGACCACGTGCTTGTTTTTGATTTAACTATGCAGGCTTGGAAAGCGCCGATTAAAGTAGGCGATAACCCGAATGAGATGTTGGTAAGCCCGAATGGCCAACAACTTTACGTCTGTAATGCCAATGACAACACGGTTTCTGTGATTAATTTGAAAACCAAAAAAGTAATCGAAACGCTCGATGTGGCTTTATATCCGAACTCACCTTCAGGTTCTACCACGAATGGTTTGGCGATGGATCCCATTAAAAAGAGCTTATACATAGCGAATGCAGATAATAATTGTTTGGCCGTTTTTGATGTTTCCACTCCAGGAAAAAGTGTTCCAAAAGGTTTTATACCTGTAGGTTGGTTTCCGACTAATGTGAAATTTATCAACAACAAAATATGGGTGACAAATGGAAAAGGAAATACTTCTTTGGCGAATCCATATGGTCCTAGGCCAATAAAAAATGGGGAAGAAGTGATTTTGCATGGAGCAGATGTCAATGCCCCGAAAGAGGTTCAATACATTGGTTCTATGTTTAAAGGGACCATGAGTGTAATTGCTCGTCCTACGGAAAAAGACCTTCAGGGCTATTCCAAAGCCGTTTACAGAAATGCTTCTTATTCTCCCACCAAATCTGATTTAGCAGATAAAGAAGCACCTGGATTTCCGATTCCAATGAAAATGGGTCAAAAATCACCTATTAAATATGTGTTTTATGTGATTAAAGAAAACCGTACTTATGATCAGGTTTTATCCGATGTGAAGGGTGGAAATGGAGATACGACATTGCTTTTGTTTGGGAGGAAATATACACCGAACCAACATGCCATCGCCGAAAAATTTGTGCTTTTAGATAATTTCTATGTGGATTCTGAGGTAAGCGCCGACGGGCATCAATGGTCCATGGGCGCTTATGCCACAGATTACATGGAGAAAAGTTGGCCTACCAGCTACGGTGGCAAAGGGGGAGGAATTTATGGAGAGCCAGAAAAAAATGTGGTATTGAATAAAAGTGGATATATCTGGGACTTATGCAATCGATATGGTGTGACTTTTAGAACCTATGGTGAGTTTGTAACGAATGGAAAAGCAACTATTCCTGTGTTGGATAAACATTTTCATCCCACTTTCCCAAGTTATAGTTTGGCCATCATGGACACAACTCGTCTACGGATTTGGAAGACTGAATTTGAGACCATGGTGAAGGAAAATAGAGTTCCTCAGTTTAATACATTGCGATTAGGAAATGACCACACGGAAGGTTTACGTATTGGGCGGCCTACACCGTATGCGCACGTGGCCGATAATGATTTGGCGGTAGGCCAGTTGATCGAGACGCTTTCCAAAAGCCCAATCTGGAACGAAACGGCTGTATTTATTTTAGAGGATGATGCTCAAAATGGAGCGGATCACGTAGATGCACACCGAAGTACGGCCTATGTTGCAGGGGGATTTGTAAAACGTAATTATGTGGATCACACGGCCTATTCCACGAGTTCAATGTTGAGAACGATGGAATTAATTTTAGGCCTAAGTCCTATGTCACAATACGATGCGGCAGCGATGCCGATGTGGCGTTCTTTTGATTCAGTTGCAAAACCTAGTGATTTTAAGGCGATTACCCCTAATGTGGATTTGCGTACTAAAAACGTTGTTCGAAATGAATGGCAACGAAGATCTGAATTATTTAACTTTGAGAAAGAAGATACCAATAATGATGTGGCCTTTAATTTGGTCCTTTGGCATGGTTTGAAAGGGGATAAAATACCTTTCCCAGGTCCTACTCGGGCTGCTTTTGTGTATCCTATCATTAAAAAAGATGATGATGACTAGAAAATTTTGGGCTTTAGGTTTATTATGTTTTTGGAGTTTTAGTGCTTACTCATTAGACAACCCAAAGAAGCCCAATATTATTTTCATCTTAGCGGATGATTTGGGCTATATGGACTTAGGTTGTTACGGCAATCCATATAATGAAACACCTCATTTAAATAAGCTGGCCAACGGTGGGATTCGGTTTACGCAGGCTTATGCGGCGAGTACGGTTTGTTCTCCGTCTCGTGCGGCGATTATGACGGGTTTACATCCAGCCAGATTAAAACTGACTAACTTTTTAATTGGAAATCGAACGGAGGATGATTCTCCCTTATTGCCAGCTCAATGGAAGACTTATTTGGGCTCTAAAGAAATTACATTGGCCCAGCGATTAAAGTCCATGGGTTACCAGACGGGGATGATTGGAAAATGGCATTTGGGGTCTGGCGATAGCCTGGCTCCATGGAATCGTGGTTTTGATTATGCGAGGATGATTGGTAAAAATGGGCTTGACTATTTTAATTATGGAATCTTTGAAAATAGCTTTCAAAAGGTTTTTGAGGATACCGGTGAACGGTATATGACAGATAAGTTGAGTGATTACGCGGTCGAGTTTATTGGCCAGCAAAATGACGCAAAACCGTTTTTTATGTACATGTGCTATTCCGCACCCCATGTTTTCATCGTACCCAAAGCCACTAAATTGAATAAATATTTCCTGAAATATGAAAAGTTTAAAGGTAAATACAATCCCTATTATGCGACGATGGTGGAGAGTATGGATGATGGCGTGGGACGAATCATGGAATCTTTGAAGAATAAAGGGCTTCTGAATAATACCTTAGTCATTTTTGCATCTGATAATGGGGGAGTGGGTTTGCCTGAATTAGGGCCAATTCCCACGCAAAATGATAGCCTTCGAAAGTGGAAAGGGCATGTGTATGAAGGAGGGATTCGAATTCCGACCATCATGTTCTGGGAGGGTAAGATTATTCCCAAACAAGTGAATGATAATTATTTCATGAATACGGATTACACAGCTACTATTTTAGATTTGTTGGGCCAGAAATCGCCTGAAATGACGGACGGAGTTAGTGTGTGGCCTATGATCAATAAGCCTAATCTTACAGATCAGTCTCGACCTTTATTTTGGCATTATCCTCATTTTTCAAACCAATTAGGTCGGCCCGCTGGTGCTGTCAGGTTAGGGAATTGGAAGTTGGTTGACAATTTTGAATCCTCACAATTAGAGTTATATAATCTAAAAGATGATGTGGGAGAGCGCCATGATGTGGCCAAGGATTTTCCTGTTAAAAGGGATGAACTACATCGTTTATTAATCGATTGGCGACAAAAAGTTCAGGCCAATATGCCCATCAAGAAATAGGGTTCCGAAAGGCTGATTTACTATTTAT
>CANKVC010000037.1 GCA_947486835.1 Cytophagaceae bacterium
CTGGCATGGGAGAATATAAAAAACAGCCCATTCAAAAATCAAATTCAGGTAATTAATTCAGATATACGTTCATTAACCACGAATAATCGGTACGATTTCATCATTTCCAATCCACCATTTTTTTCCAATCACCTACCAGCCACTTTAGAGGACAAACAGTTGGCCATACATGATGACGAATTGAATTTTGTGGATTTGATTATTTCCATTAAAAACCTGTTAAAACCTGGAGGGAAATTTGCTGTCATTTATCCAAAGGAAGTGATGGACAAATTTGAAAAAGAGCTAGGGAAAAATGGTCTTTTCGTTCATCAATTTCTATCTATTTTTTCAAACCCCAGGTCGAAACTCCTACGGGTGATTTGTCTGGGATCGACTAATAAAGAGGAGATAGCCATTGAAAACTTATACATCAAAGATGAAAAAAATGAATACACCGAAGCGTTTAAATTATTGCTTAATCCCTACTATTTAATCTTTGAATAAAAATTAACCACATGTTTTTGTATTTTTGTTTGTAGAAACATCCGTATATGTTGCAAATATCTATTCTTGTTCCTCTTTTTAACGAAGCTGAATCTTTACCAGAACTTACAGCTTGGATAGATCAAGTAATGAAAACAAACTCGTTTTCCTACGAGCTTATTTTTATCAATGATGGGAGCACCGATGCGTCATGGGAGGTAATTAATTCCTTATCTAAAGAATATAAGCCAGTTAAAGGCATTTGTTTTGCTAGAAATTATGGCAAATCTGCCGCTTTGCACGAAGGTTTTTCTAAAGCGCAAGGAGACGTGGTCATTACCATGGATGCTGATTTGCAAGATTCACCAGATGAAATTCCAGCGCTTTATCAAATGGTCAAAGAACAAGATTATGACCTTGTTTCTGGTTGGAAACAAAAAAGATTTGACCCTATTTCAAAAACAATACCCACAAAATTATATAATGCTGCAACCAGAAAATTATCTGGCGTACAGCTAAATGATTTCAATTGTGGGTTAAAAGCCTATAAAAAAGAAGTGGTCAAGACACTCCGACTGTATGGCGAAATGCACCGCTATATTCCCGTTCAAGCAAAATGGAATGGATTTACTAAGATTGGAGAAAAAGTTGTTCAACATCAAGCTAGAAAATATGGCGTGACCAAATTTGGATTAGAACGTTTTATTTTCGGATTCCTAGACCTTCTTTCCATCTCATTTGTGCAGGCTTTTGGAAAAAGGCCTATGCATCTTTTTGGAAGCTTGGGTATTTTTTCCTTTTTCTCAGGGACCATATTAACCACATGGTTAATCGGCGAAAAATTGTACAACATCACAAAGCACCTAAAATATAGGAATGTCACGGATAATCCCTTATTTTATTTGGCCTTAGTTGCCATCATTTTGGGGGTCCAATTATTCTTAGCCGGCTTTATTGGCGAATTATTAATTACAAACTCCGACAAAACAACGGATTATAAAATCAAGGAAGAAGTTTCTTAGCATGCAATCAAAAGATTTAAGTTGGCTTAGTCGCTCAGAATTATTAATTGGCCCAGAGGGCATTCAAAAATTACAATCCGCTCATATATTGATCGTTGGCCTCGGGGGTGTAGGATCCTTCGCAGCTGAATTTATCGCCAGAGCTGGAATTGGTACCATGACGATTGTCGACGGCGATGTGGTAGATCCTACGAATCGGAATCGCCAATTACCTGCACTCGCAACCAATCATGGAGTGGCCAAAGTGAAAATTATGGCCGAACGTTTAATGGCCATTAATCCGGACTTAGTTTTACATGCGCATGAAACCTTTTTAAGTCCTGAGGCAGCCAAAGAAATTTTAGAAACAACACATTTCGATTATGTCATGGATTGCATTGATTCCGTAACACCTAAATTAACTTTACTAAAAACAGCCTATGATCTTGAGCTCAAAATAGTAAGTTCTATGGGGGCCGGTGGTAAAATGGATCCAACCAAACTTAGAACCACGGATTTATTAGATACGAGAGAATGCTATTTAGCCGCATTAGTCAGAAAACGAATTAGGAGACTGGGCGTTGGAAGAGGAATAAAAGCCGTGTTTTCTTTAGAAAAAGTACGAGACGAATCCCTTATTTTAACAGACGGTTCCAATTATAAAAAATCGGCTTACGGCACCATATCCTATTTACCTGCCGCATTTGGTGGGGCTTGTGCGTCAGTGGTCATTCGGGATATTTTAGACGAAGAAATACCCATGGAAAAAAGACTGAAGGCACACATGAACCTAAGCCGAAAACCAAAAAAATAATGATCAAAATAGGGGTTATCAATGTTTCGGACCGAGCAAGCCAAGGAATTTATGAAGATATTCCAGGTAAAGCTGTGGTCGATCTTCTCCATGAATACCTGATCAGTGAATTTGAGCTCGTCTACCAAGTCATTCCGGACGAACAAAAACAATTGGAAGAGGCCATGACCCATATGGCCGACATAGAAAAAACGTGTCTGATCATCACCACGGGTGGAACGGGACCCTCCCTTAGAGATGTTACGCCTGAAGCAACAGAAGCGATATGCCAAAAAATGTTACCGGGTTTTGGCGAGTTAATGCGTTCAATTAGTTTAGCCTTTGTGCCAACGGCCATCCTGAGTAGGCAAACGGCGGGCATTCGAGGAAATACGTTAATTGTTAATTTGCCAGGAAAACCAAAAGCAATTAGACAGTGTCTTGAGGCTGTTTTTCCCGCCATCCCCTATTGCATCGATTTAATCGAAGGACCCTATTTGGTTTGCAACGAAGCCAACATGAAAGCCTTCAGACCTCCGTCTAATTAGCATTCAGATTTAACGAATAGATCATATAAATGGGAGGTGATTTTGCCTCTTTGGCCGCCATTGACTTGTTTTCCGTCAATGGAGAAAATAGGCAATACTCGTTTTGTACTTCCGGTCGTAAATACTTCGTCGGCCGATAAAAAATCATCTAACGAATAATCACCCACCTGCACTTCAAACTCCTTAGAGGCCAAAGACAAAACATGGCTTCTAGTAATTCCCTCTAAAATTTGTTGGCCCGGAGTGTAAACAATCCCTGATTTCACAAAGAATAAATTACTCCTAGACGATTCAGAAACTCCAGATTCATCGGTATAATAAAGTAAATCATTCCCTCCCCTATTTTTTACTTCAGCCCAATGCCTAATCGCAAACGCATAGTTCAATGACTTAATGTCCGCCATTTCCCTATGGTATTTTTGACTGATTAGGTGCATACCATCCAAGGGATTAGCAAAAGAGAAAACTCCAGGAAAGACAAATAAATTAGATCCGCCTTCCATTGGCTCAAACCCATTTAAACTATCCCCACCTGTTAAAACGAGTTTAACTCCTAAGCAAGAATCCTTGGCCACAAGGGCTAATTGACCTATCAAATCGGCCAAATCAGCTTTGGAATATCCATGTTGTATCCCCATTTTTTGAGCAGAGGAAAGAAATCGATCCAAATGATCTGACATGAAAATCGCCTGGCCATCCATGATTCTAAAAAAATCGAAAATGCCATATCCACGAAGAAAACCAATGTCTTTAACGCTAACATGAGCTTTTTCTGGGGCAACCCAAGCATCATTCACAAATATCTGATACGCCATATTGTTTTAATTTATGAACTAATTTTATGACCTCCATGGCTTCTTTTACGTCATGAACCCTTAAAATACTAGCCCCTTTATTCAAAGCGATTGCATGCAAGGCAGTACTTCCAGTTAACGATTGATCCGCATCTATATGTAAAAATTTATGAATCATGGTCTTCCGCGAAAGCCCTACTAGGATCGGTGCACCCAAAAGTTTGAACTGACCCAATTTTGATAATAGCTCATAGTTATGATCCAAGGACTTCGAAAAACCAAAGCCAGGATCTATGAGTAAATTTTTCAAACCTTTTGACCTTAGATATTGTACTTTTTTAGCTAAATCAGTCCATACGACCTCAACCACATTCTCATAAGCAGGAATTTGATGCACCTCTTCAAATTTACCGACACTATGTGTCAACACATAAGGAATTTGAGCGGAACAAATCCAATCAAAAATGCCAACATCCATTTGGCCCCCGCCGATATCATTTAACATGTGAGCCCCTGAAGCAAATGCAGCTTTGGCAACGGATAGTCGGTAGGTGTCAATGGATATAATGAGTGATGGAAATCGCTTATTTAATGCCTCAATGATAGGAATTACACGATTAATCTCCTCCTTTTCACTGACAGGTTCTGCACCTGGACGAGTCGAGTGACCTCCAATATCCAGAATCTTAACCCCCTCTGAAATCATTTTTTCAGCTTGCTGCAAGGCAGCGTCCACGGAATTAATTCGACTTCCCTCATAAAATGAATCAGGCGTCACATTTAAAATTCCCATACAGATGGCAGAATTTAAAGTACCCCCAAGGTCCAGTAATTGACCATTTACAAAGAATGTGTTAAAAGTTGGAAAAAGAGCATCCAAATGAGCTGAAATTTAGGATAATTTAAATATTTTTGTAGGCTAAAAAAACGTGAGTATAGAAATCTAATCCAAGTAATATGAATCGGGACTCCTCGCCTTCCCAAACCGAAATCGAATATCGCCAAGTAATTTCACACTGCAAAGCCTTGTTTGATAAAAAAAACAAAGATTACGGGACTTCTTGGAGAATTTTACGTTTACCCAGCCTAACCGATCAAATTTTTATCAAGGCACAAAGAATACGCAGTATTCAGGATAAGGGCCAACAAAAAATCGTGGATGGAATTGAGGGCGAGTTTATCGGCATTATCAATTATTGCATTATCGCATTAATCCAAAAAACGCTTGAGAATTCGGATCAAATGGAGTTTTCGCCAGAAGAATTAGGTAGCATTTACGATGATCAAGTAGAAATCACATTAGAGCTTTTAAGAAATAAAAATCACGACTACGGGGAAGCATGGAGAGATATGCGGGTTAGCAGCATGACCGATTTGATTTTAATGAAAATATTTAGAACGAAGCAAATAGAGAATAATTTAGGCGTTACTTTGGTGTCGGAGGGGGTGGAAGCCAACTACCAAGATATGCTAAACTATGCCGTATTTTGTTTGATAAAATTGAAAGAGGAACAAAGCCAACAAGCCCAACAGTAATAAATTATGCAGCGTTACGCGAAAATTGCCACCTTTTTACTGGTCAGTATATTCCTTTTTTCAGGGTTTATTAAACTGAATGACCCTATTGGGACTCAATTAAAATTAGAGGAATATTTTGATGTGTTTTCAGTGGATTTTCCACTAATGTCAGTCTTCTGGAAATTCTGGATTCCTTATGCGTTAATTCTCTCCATTATACTTAGTAGCTTAGAAGTCGTCCTAGCCATCGCACTATGGTTTAATTATCGGGCCAAGCAAACCCTTTGGGCGATTTTTTCCATATTACTCTTCTTTAGTTTTTTGACTTTTTATTCAGCGTATTTCAACAAAGTTACCGACTGCGGATGCTTTGGCGAAGCTATCAAACTTACGCCATGGACGTCTTTTGGAAAAGATATATTCCTGATTCTATTAACGGTCAGCTTATTTTTTAGTGAGAAGGCTAAGAAAAACGAACGCACGTTAAAAATTGTCGTGGTCAGTATGGTTATCAGTGTGGGGATTGGTGTTTACTCGTATTTTTATTTACCCAAATTTGATAGCCTGCCTTATGCGAAAGGAGAAAATATTCCTCAAAATATGAAAGAAAGGGAAGCTCTGAAATTTAGTTACATCTATCAAATGAATGGCAAGGAAACTGAATTATTGGAGATGCCTACTGACACTTTAGCGAAGTTTATTTCGATGAAGGCGATCAATGAAAAAGAAGCGAGGCCACTCATCACCGATTACCATTTATGGGCGGAAGGCGATACCACTGATTTTACAAAAGAAAGCTTTAAAGGAAATCGGGTCATGGTGATCGTGCCCAACCTACATCATACCTATGAAAAAGCATTCACCGATATCAGTATTTTAGCTAAGGAATTAGAAAAGAAAAAAATATCGGTTTGGTTAGTTTCCGCATCTACAGATGCAGAAGTTAATGAATTAAGGCATCGGTATCAATTAAGCTTCCCAGCTTTATCAGCTGACGTCAAAGTATTAAAAACGATTATCAGGTCGAGTCCAGGAATTTGGATATTAAAAGATGGAACTGTAAAAGGAAAGTGGTCAGCTTTTCAATTGCCCAGTGCCAATGAAATTGAAGAACGTTTAACAAAAGTGCAAGAATGAAAAACATTTATTTAATTGGAATGCCCTCATCGGGAAAAAGTACATTAGGAAAAGAATTGGCTAGAAATTTGGGTTACAGCTTTACCGATATGGACAAATTGATCGAAACCCGTGAGCAAAAAACCATATCAGAAATATTTTCTGGCCAAGGAGAAAGCCACTTTAGAGAGTTAGAAAAAAAGACCTTGCACGGATTTCAACCTGATCAATCGATGGTCATCGCGACCGGTGGTGGAGTTCCTTGCTTTAACAATAACATGGAATTCATTAAAAATAACGGGGTGAGTGTGTTTTTAAATGTCGATGTAAATGACCTAGCCAAACGATTATATAAAGCCCAAGGAAACAATAGACCCCTATTAGACAAAAGCCAAAGCGAAGAAGTCGTGATCGATACGATTAAAAAGACTTTTGAAGAACGTTTGCCTTTCTACAAACAAGCAGATATCCAAGTGGATGGTGAAATATCTGTGACCCAACTCCTTTGGTTGTTGGATCAGTATATTCCGGTTTAGAAATAAACTCCCGTTCCTATCATGAATTGCATGCTCGTCAAGTTCAAACTTGCCGATGAATAATCCGCCGTATTTTTCAATGCGTAAGGGGTAAAAGCCTCTTTAGAGGTTCTTTGATAAGCTGTTAAATCAATATAAAATTGGTTCGTTCGGAATCCTAAACCACCGGAAATTTGAAGTACGGTACGATCGATCGAATCATAGGTTGGCGCATAACTATTCCCCCAAGTAGCCACACCCCCACGAAGATTGAAATTGGCACTTAATCTAATTTCAGTCCCTAATTTTATGTTGAGTGCCGATTGGAAATTTTTCTTTGTTTGTCCGTTGTACTTATTCTCAAAATTTATATTATCTGTTGCCGATAATTCAGCGGATGAAACGCGCATGCCTGGGTAATTAACATATTCCAAATCAAGACTTAATAAGCCCCTTTTTCCAAAAAAATAGGCCGCACCACCAGAAATTTTGAAGGGCGTGGTTAGTTGGTATGTGAATTCATTCGGGGTCAATTTCACCGGTCCTACCCTAGTAATGGTGATTGGATTTCCCTTTGAATCAATCGAAGGAATACCAAAAACCCTAGGACTCAACGTTGCGTCATAACGTTCATTCATTTGGTCAAAAAACATAGGCGTATGCAAGGCCAATGATGCTCGAAGATTTGAACTTAATTTGTAAATCATGCCCAAAGTCGCAGAAATTCCTGAACCCGTATTGATCAATTTTTCTTGATACTGTAATCCTGCCACATAATTGGCCCCCACAAATTCTTCTTGCCAATAGGTGGTGGAAGTCGCATTTATGTTAGAAAAGTGCAAACCTAAGCCCACATAAAATTTACTTAAATAAGACGCCCCATAACTAATATCCCATTGGCTCAACGCCCCCTCATTATCCGCAGTACCTTGTTGGCGCGTAGGTAAATTAGCCTCATACCTCTGAAAAGGTGCGCCACCCGTTTTTGCATTGGGATTAATCAAATAGGCTTGATACGCTACCGCTTCAGGGCTATCTGCCGTTTTGCCGTAGGAATTAAACTCGTCATCTAAACTTTGACCTGTGGCTCCCTTATCGTTTGCTTTTTCGATGAAGCGGTCCAACAAAGAGCTTCGGTTATTGACTCCCGAAATAGAAATGGGCTGGGCAAAGATCACTTGTCTTGAGTAAGCAACGCCAAAACTACCGCGCCATTGCGAAGCGGAAAACTCGGCTGGACTTCCTAAAACCAAACCAAAAATAGGTACTTGGACAAATGAATTAGTTTTAGAAGACGATTCAGACAGATAGGTAGATTCAGTCGTGGAAGAAACATAGCCTACACCTAAAGCTACTTCAGATCGATTGTAAAATCCTAAACCCGCTGGGTTTCCAGAAATTGAGCTGATGTCTGCACCCAATGTACTGTGTACCCCACCCATGGCTTGCATTCGGGGTGAACTCGTAGAATAGGCGGTTGAAAAACTCTTGGCCAAATTCGAATAAGAATAAATTTGCCCATGTACTGCCGATAGGCTACCTAGGCCCAAAAAGACAAACAAAAAAATACGATTCATATATTTACCTAGGTCCTCTGGTTGAACTTCCACCCCCCGAGCTTCCACCGGAACTTCCGCCGCTTGAACCTCCATAATTGGTCGATGGCGCACTATAAGACTCTGTCCTATTTTGATATTGCGGAACTGAGTTATTTTGAGGAGCCGCGCGATATTCATAATTGGTATTCCTTCTTGAAGGTGCCATTACAGCCTCCCCACCCACTTCCGACGCGCTGGAGTTGACTCTTTGTTGGTTAGTCCCATTCGAATTATACGAATTGCTGTTGCCCCTTGGCGCATTGTTATAATTCTCTCCTCCAAAACGATTCGACATACCATCTTCTCTAGCTCCACGCCTGCTAACTCGAACAGGATCTACCACATTATAATTATTCGAATTATACGAGGCATAACTTGAATTTAAGGCCCCATAATAATTATAGATGTTAGTTGACCCATACATACCAAAACCATTCATACTGCCATACATTCCCCCGTACATCGAATTAAATGGATTTGAGAACGCTGACATCCGATAAAAAGGATCATAATAGTAAGGATTCATCATGAAACTCGATTGATAGGCAAAACTTGAATACATCATAGGCCCATACATGGAGGACATGGATCCATAATAATAAGGATCTGCTAAACGCCAAGAGGCTAATGGGGAAGCCCAACGAGAACCAAAACCGGTTCCAAAAGATATGAAAGGATTAGTATACCAACTATTCCAAGGATTGGCATTCATCAAACCCGATGAAAAACCATTGGCAAAACCTTGATCATATTGATTGGCATATACGGCACGAGAATTTAAATAATTAGGTTCCGCAGCTTCAGCTAACCCATTCTCTTCTTCGATTAAAGTGGATTCATCTTGAAAATCAAGGTAATCAGACTTCTTCTTTTTCTTAGGTATAACAGCAGTTTGAACAGGATTATCATACAGGTCATCGATGACCAATTTTGATTGGCTCGTCACATCTGAAGAATTATTTTGAACAACGGTACATGCTTGTATAAAAAATAAACCAACAAGCAATAAAAACAACATCAAGTGATTTTTCATTGGATTTGAATGTTATACATGTTAAAAACCTAGTACAAAACTGTATCTTTGTCCCCAACAAATTAGAAACAAAAATAGTTTACAAATAAAACGATAATATCTTTAAAATTACGATTATAAAAAATATATATGAGTAAATCCCTACCAAGTCGCGCCGAGAACTATTCTGAATGGTATAATGAATTAGTTAAACGAGCTGATTTAGCTGAAAATTCTGCCGTGAGAGGCTGTATGATTATTAAACCATATGGGTATTCGATTTGGGAGAAAATGCAAAGGGCCTTAGATGACATGTTTAAAGAAACAGGACACACAAATGCCTATTTCCCTTTATTTATTCCTAAATCGTTCCTTTCCAAAGAAGCTTCACACGTAGAAGGATTTGCCAAAGAATGTGCTGTAGTCACCCATTACAGATTAAAAAATGATCCTAATGGCGGAGGTGTCATTGTAGACCCAGACGCAAAATTAGAAGAGGAATTGATCGTCCGACCCACCTCCGAAACAGTCATTTGGTCCTCATATAAAAACTGGATTCAATCGTACCGAGATTTACCCTTATTGATTAATCAATGGGCCAATGTGGTTCGTTGGGAAATGCGTACGCGTCTTTTCTTGAGAACAGCCGAATTCTTGTGGCAAGAAGGTCACACGGCCCATGCAACCAAAAAAGAAGCCATTGACGAAACCGAGCAAATGCTCGAAGTATATGCAGAATTTGCAGAAACTTTCATGGCGATGCCTGTTTTAAAGGGTATAAAAACAGCTAATGAGCGATTTGCGGGAGCGGAAGAAACGTATTGCATCGAAGCATTAATGCAAGATGGGAAAGCATTGCAAGCAGGTACCTCTCATTTTTTAGGCCAAAATTTCGCTAAGGCTTTTGATGTAAAATTTCTAAGCAAAGAAAACCAATTGGATTATGTTTGGGGAACCTCATGGGGTGTTTCTACCCGATTAATGGGTGCTTTAATTATGGCGCATTCCGATGATCAGGGTTTAGTTTTACCTCCCAAACTAGCTCCTATCCAAGTCGTTATTGTTCCTATTTACAAGGGGGATGAGCAATTGAACTTAATCAAAGATAAAATAGATCCTTTAGTAAAAGCTTTGAAAAAACAAGGGGTATCGGTGAAATTTGACACTTCAGAAAATCAAAGTCCTGGATTTAAATTTGCCGAATACGAATTAAAAGGAGTACCTATTCGCTTGGCAATTGGCGGTAGAGATATTGAAAATGGAACCATTGAACTTGCTAGAAGAGATACCAGAGAAAAAACGAGTATGCCTTTCGACGGAATTGAGCAAGTGGTCATTGACACATTGCAAGACATCCAAGAAAAAATTTATGCCAAAGCATTCGCATTCCGCGAATCCAATACTCATGAAGTGAATACTTGGGAAGAATTTCAAACGAAAATTGAAGAAGGTGGATTCATCTCAGCACATTGGGACGGAACTTCTGAGACGGAAGAAAAAATAAAGGAATTGACCAAAGCGACTATTCGTTGTATTCCTTTGGGTGTCAAAAAAGAAACAGGCAAATGCGTTTTGACTGGGTCAACTTCCGAGCACCGAGTGATTTTTGCCAGAGCTTATTAAAATTAGGTATTAGGTAATAGGTATTAGGTATTAGGAAATTAGGCTTCTTAGCTTATGATATTGCGCAGAACCTCCAATACTCGATCGATTTCTGCCTTCGTATTATTTTTCGAAAACGAAAATCGAACGGCTGCACCTTCCGCATTTGGGTTTAATGCGGTCAGCACATGAGAGCCCACAGAAGTTCCGCTTGAGCATGCACTCCCTCCCGAAGCTGAAATCTTTTCTATGTCTAATTTGAATAATAGCATATCTCCATCCTGAACCTGCGGAAAGCGTACATTCAAAACCGTATATAAACTTTTATCAATGTCGGCTGAAAGGCCATTAAATTCAATGCCTGGGAAATTATTCTGTAAACCCTGGATGAAATATGTTTTTAGATCTTTTATATGCGTTTCATGATCAGCCATTTTTTCATAAGCTAAAGAAAGAGCTTTGGCAATTCCCACCATTCCATACACATTTTCTGTGCCTCCACGTTGGTTACGTTCTTGCGCGCCACCATGCATCAAAGGTGAGAACTTCGTACCTGACTTGGCATAGAGAAAACCGATTCCTTTGGGCCCGTGGAATTTATGTCCGGCGCCAACTAAAAAATGAACCGGCAATTCTTGCACATTATGTACAAAATGCCCCATGGTTTGAACCGTATCGGAATGAAATAAAGCGCCATACTTTTCACATAAATCACCCACTGCATGCAAATCCAATAAATTTCCGATTTCATTATTGCCATGCATCAAACTCACTAAGGTGTTGGGCGAAGCAGATAACAATTTTTCCAAATCAGCTAAATCGATGACACCATCGGCATCTACCTTGACCATTTTCAAGTCTACCATTCCCAATTTTTCCCATGCCTCCGCCGTATGTAAAACGGCATGATGCTCTAAGGGAGATGTAATAATCGTCTTAACTCCGCCATATAAAACGGCAGATTGAATCACCGTATTATCAGCTTCCGTACCTCCAGATGTGAAAAATATTTCCGACGGAGAGGCATTTAATAAGGTGGCAATCGTCTTTCTAGCTTTTTCAACGATCACTTTGGCTTGTCGGCCATGCGAATGAATCGACGATGGATTTGCGGTAAACTGCTCAAAATAGGGCTGCATTTCCTTCCATACCTCAGGGTCTATGGATGTAGTAGCCGCATTATCTAAGTAAATCGGCGTTTGTGTTGAATTCATACCTTATTATTTGGCGGCAATTTCTTCGATTACCTGTATAATTTGTTGTGCAAGTGTATTGGCTTCCTCCTCGTTAGGGGCCTCCGCGTAAATCCGAATGATCGGTTCGGTATTTGATTTTCTTAAGTGTATCCAACGATCTGGAAAATCTATTTTTACTCCATCGATCGTGTTAACCTGTTGGTCTATATATTTCTCAGCCACCGTGGATAGGATTAAATCTACATTCAAATTGGCCGATAACTCGATTTTATTTTTTGAAATAACATAGGAAGGAAAAGTAGCTCGTAGTTCTGAAGTTTTAATCCCTTTTTGGGCTAAATACGTCAGAAACAAACCAATCCCGACCAAAGCATCCCGACCATAATGTGATTCAGGAAAAATAACGCCTCCATTGCCTTCACCGCCAATAACGGCTTTTTGAGCCTTCATTTGGTTGACGACATTCACCTCGCCAACAGCCGCTGCAAAATAGCTTCCTCCATGCTTTTCGGTCACACGCGTAAAGCGCGCGTGGACGATAAATTGGATACCGTATTACCAGCACCCAAAGACAATATATAATCAGCTATCGCAACTAAGGTATATTCTTCTCCAAAAGGCGTTCCATCCTCCGAAATAAAACACAAACGGTCTACATCGGGATCGACCACAATACCTAGATCATAATTTCCTTCTTTCATCTTGGAAATCATTACCCCCAAATTCTCTGGCAAAGGTTCTGGGTTATGCGCAAAATGTCCCGTTGGTTCCCCATAAATCACATCCACATTTTTCACACCTAAAGCACGCAAAAGATCAGGCACAACAATTCCTCCTGTGGAATTAACTGCATCCACCAATACTCGGAAATTTGCTTTTGAAATTTGATCTGCATGAACCCCACGAAGACCTAAAACATGTTGAATATGTTGGTCCAAGAAAGAATGATCCTCCTTGTATTCGCCCAAATCATGTACTTCAGCAAATGAAAAATCTTGATTTTCGGCAATCGCCAAAAGATCCTTTCCATCGGCATCCGATATAAATTCGCCTAAATGATTCAATAATTTAAGTGCATTCCACTGGGCCGGATTATGACTTGCTGTGATGATAATACCGCCGGCAGCCTGAGTCCAAGGAACCGCTAATTCAACGGTGGGAGTTGTAGAAAGACCTATATCTAAGACATCCCAACCTAAACCTATGAGGGTATTGGACACCAAGGATGAAACCATAGAACCTGAAATTCGAGCATCTCTACCTAAAACAATGGTGTTTGATGGATTCCCTACTCGCTTAAGCCAAGTACCATAAGCAGCAGCAAAAGTAACTACGTCGATGGGACTGAGGCCTTCGCCTGGTTTACCTCCGATGGTACCTCGGATACCTGAAATTGATTTAATTAAAGCCAATGGTCAAAAATTTTATTTTCTAAATTTCGAATTTCAAAATTACGCAAAAATACTTATTTCCTTTCTGAGAAAATATCCTTATTTTTAGAGGCATTTTCAAACCTATGTATATGAATTCCAATCGGCTTAGAGAGATCTTAAGTCAAATACAAAAAATCAAGATCGCAGTTATCGGTGATTTTGCCGTTGATTTTTACTTTCAAGAAAACACGTTAACGAAAGAATTCTCAGTGGAAACTGGAAAAAATGTTTTCTGGGGGTATCAACCCAAAGGGTATTTAGGAGGTGCAGGAAACGTGACTAAAAATTTGTCCGTATTGGGAGCGAAGGCCTATGCCTTTGGGGCCATAGGACTAGACTTATTTGGCAGAGAAATGCAATTTCAGTGCGAATCATTAGCGATAGACACCTCACATTTATTGCCCTTTTCAGATATAGATACGCCAACCTACTCGAAACCGATGTGGGCCGATGTTGAATTAAATCGCATTGATTTTGGTACACAGAATAAGCAATTCCAATTAAAATCTGAAACATTAATTCAGCATTTAGAAACTGAAATAGCCTCCTATGATTGGGTAGTTGTGAATGAACAATTTCAAAATCCTTTATTAAACAAGGCCGGTATCAAAAAGCTGCAAACGCTCATTAATCAGCATCATAAAAGTTCATTGGCCGACCTACGTAATTTAGGTGGTGAAGCCACTGAAATTCCCTTAAAAGTGAATGAATCTGAATTGGCGGCCATTTTAAAATTAAGTCCGAAGCAGTTGGCTTTAGATGAAACATTAATTGCCATCATTAAAAACTGGGTTACCCAACGAAAAACGGGGGCCTTAGTCACCTTAGGTGAGCGGGGATTAATCTACGCAAGCCCGACGGAGTTTCATTGGCAGCCAGGCATTAAACCCAAAGGAGAAATAGATACCGTGGGTGCTGGTGACATGGTTGTCGCTGCATTTTCGGCGGCCAAAGCCACCGGAGCGAGTACCGCTGAATGCTGTGAATTTGCGAATTTGTGTGCCCATATTTCCATCCATAAAATCGGGGAAACGGGTGCGGCCAGTCCAGAAGAAATTGAAACATTAAACCTTACATTTTTATGAACAAAGAAGAATTAAAATCACTTCGTGACGAAATCAAACAGTATACAGAAGCCCATTTATTGCCTTTTTGGTCCACAAGGACCATGGACAAAACATACGGTGGATTTATCACACACTATAATGAATTTGGCGAAGATTCTGGGCAAGATGAAAAGTCGCTGATTGCACAATCGAGATCTGTATTTACGTATTCTCAGGCATACCGACATGGATTTGGGGGACCTATCATGAAAGAAATGGCTGAACATGGAGTAAGGTTCATGTTAGACAACATGTGGGATCATGAAAATGAGGGGTTTTACTGGATGATGAATCGCAAAGGAGAAGCGACCAACCGACAAAAAATCGGATATGGCCATAGCTTTGCGATTTATAGTCTGAGCGAATATACGCTAGCCACTGGAGATCCTGTCGGTTTGGAATATGCAGAAAAGTGTTTTGATTTATTGCAAAAATACGCTGTGGATACCCATTTAGGAGGCTATTGGGAATTCTTTTCAGAGGATTGGAAGTTGATGGGACCAGGCGCTCCTGGAGGGGATCGAAAAACCCTTGACGTCCACATGCACCTGATGGAAGCCTTCACCACTTTATACGAGGCCAGTGGCAAAGAATTACATCGCAGAAAACTAAAAGAGACTATTGACATATTAATTCAAAAAGTAATGCATTCGGAAACGGGGACAGGAATTCCTCAGTTTTGGGCTGATTGGACCGTGGCGCCGCAGATTAAATTTGACATCGTTTGGGGTTGGGATCGTTTTGCAGAGGGAGGCCAAAAGGCTTCGGCCACAGACAATACTTCCTATGGTCATAATTCAGAATTTGGTTGGCTTTTAATGCATGCCTTGAAGGTAGGCGGTTTTTCCATCGAAGATTATAGAGTCAATTTAGAAAAGGCATTCTATCATTCCATGAATTATGGAGTGGATTGGGAGTTTGGCGGGGTTTATGTAGAAGGTTCACACGAAGGAGTTGTGTAT
>CANKVC010000038.1 GCA_947486835.1 Cytophagaceae bacterium
CTCTTATTTTAATATAAGAAAATTGTCATTATCCTTGTCTTGAATGCTAATTCTTCGATACCATGATTTAAACATGATACCTCTTCTTTATTTCTATCAACACGTCAAAGAACTCTGTAAACTCGAAGTTAAATTCAGATTATTTCTAACCACTTAATCCTCTCGTCTGTGCGCTAGCTGCGTTTAGCTAGCAATTGGGAGTGCAAAGATGCACGATTAATTTTTTTAGTCCAAATTATTTCTGAAATAAAATGAATTATTTTTTCGAGGTCCCGAATACTGAAATTCTAGAAAGATAAAATATAATTTTTCTGCTTTCCATTTCCGACCAAGAGGTATTTACCTTTGATTTTGTTAAAATCGATAGGTGCTTGATAGTCAGTGATTTTAACCTTATTAACGCTGATCGCATTGCCTTGAATGGCCTTTCTTGCCTCACCTTTGGACGAACAAATTAAATTTGAGCATCCTACACTGATCAAATCCGTAATATTGGTACATTCTGCTAATAAGTCACTTGAAATTTGATAAATAGGTAATTGGGCCAACAATATTTCGGAGGCATTTTCTAATTTTTCAACTGCATCTTTTGAAAATAAAAGTTCCGAAGCCTCAATCACTAATTGAGTTATTGTATCTCCGTGGACACGAGCTGTTACCTCATTGGCAATGGCCTTTTGAAGAATTCTCAAATGTGGTGCTTCTGAATGTTCTTTTTCTAAATGCTCTATTTTGTTTTGATCATACAAGGTAAAAACACGGATCAATCTCGAAACATCCGCATCAGCTGCATTTAACCAAAATTGGTAAAATTGATACGGACTCGTCTTTTCAGCATCTAACCAAATGTTCCCTGATTCAGATTTACCAAACTTCGTACCGTCCGACTTGGTGACTAATGGAGTCGTTAACGCATATGCGGCACGCTCTGTCGCTTCTTCATCATGCCCCTCTTTCCTTCGAATCAACTCAGTTCCTGTCGTTATATTTCCCCACTGATCTGAACCGCCCATCTGTAAACGGACATTCTTTGTTTTATATAAATGGTAAAAGTCGTAACCTTGTAATAATTGGTACGAAAATTCAGTAAAGGATATACCCGTTTCTAAACGTGTTTTTACGGAGTCTTTTGACATCATGTAATTAACCGTTAAAAACTTACCTGCTTCACGTAAAAATCCTAAAAAACTAAATTCTTTAAACCAATCGTAATTATTGACAAGCTCAGCCGAATTAACACCCGCTCCAAACTCTAAAAAGTTTTCTAATTGTTTTTGAATTCCTATTTGATTATCCCTCAAGGTTTGCTCAGATAAAAACTCTCGCTCTGCCGATTTCCCCGATGGATCACCAATCATTCCCGTAGCTCCTCCCACTAATGCAATGGGTTTGTGGCCGGCCAGTTGGAAATGCTTTAAAAGCATAATAGCCGCTAAATTTCCAATATGAAGACTAGGTGCAGTAGGGTCAAAACCGATATAAGCAACCGTCATCTCCTTCTTAAGGTGTTCTTCTAAGCCTGGAATCATGTCGTGTAACATGCCGCGCCAACGTAATTCTTCGATGAAATTGATCTTCATATATTCAAACCCTTTATTTAAATGCAATCGACTGCTTAAGAAATGGACTTCTATGTATTTCTATATCTTCTTAACCCAATCGGGTTGCAAAAATAACAATATCCAGTTAATTTATTGCTACTTGAAAAATAAGCAAGCGTCGCCATAACTTAAAAATCGATAATCTTGTAAGATAGCTTCTTGATATACTTGTTTCCAAGCATCGCCAATAATCGCTGATACTAAGACCAACAAAGTTGATTTAGGTTGGTGGAAATTTGTAATAATGGCATCACAAAATCGCAACTGATATCCTGGCATGATCAAAAGCTCCGTGGAAATAACCCAATCTTGAATCCCATTTTCGTGCATACAAGTCAACACTTTTTCCAGCGAATCTTTTATTTGGATTACTGGATTACGGGGTACATAGGGGAATTCTTTAGGGATATTTAAACCTGTTTCCGGGATATATAGTCCTTCTATTAACCAAACTCCGGCCCAATAAAGACTTTCTAATGCACGCATTGAAGTGGTTCCAACTGGAATGTAGGGACCCTCATGATCCTGTAAATTTTGAATAAATTCTTTGGAGAAAATAAGTTGTTCCCGATGCATCGGGTGATTTTGAACATTCTCTTCTTTAACGGGTAAAAAAGTACCTGCACCCACATGAAGGGTTAAATAGCTTGTCTTAATTCCTCGTTTTTCTAAACCTTGGAAAACTTCCTCTGAAAAATGTAGCGAGGCTGTTGGTGCAGCAACCGCCCCCGACTCTTTCGAGAATATGGTTTGATACCGGTTTTTATCCTCTGGGCCCACTTCTCGCTCCATGTAAGGAGGAAGGGGTATTTGGCCTACCGCATCTAAAATTTCAGCGAAAGGAATAGGCTCATCCCAGGTTATTTTAATTAAATTTTCAGTTCTATCATGCCAATGAAATATTAAAACAATCTCCTTG
Organism: Cytophagaceae bacterium; assembly: GCA_947486835.1. GTDB lineage: Bacteria > Bacteroidota > Bacteroidia > Cytophagales > Spirosomataceae > Aquirufa. Next base: position 2,521 of record CANKVC010000038.1, read on the forward strand.
GAATCGATGTAGAGGGATCGCTTGATTTGTTCATCGACTTTCCATCTTTTTTTATTTCCCACCAAGCATTCCCAAATGGTTTCTGAATCCTGATTTAGGATTGATTGTGTTGCCAAATCCCCTTGAATAGGCTTTAATAGAAACACTTCAATTTTGGTTCCAGAATCTTTTGTTAAATTTATTCTGGCCGGAATAACTTTCGTATTATTAAAAATCAATAATCCGTTCTCAGGTAAAAATTCTGGTAAATTTTTGAAAATTTGGTGATTTATCTTGCCTGATTCATAGACTAAGAGCTTTGAGTCGTCCCGATTGCTTAAAGGGAAAAGCGCGATTTTTTCTTCAAGTAATGGATAATCGTAATCCTGAATGAAGATATTAGGCATATTGGATTTCATTCCAATGAATCTGATTTAGGTAAGCTCAATAATCTGGCTGGTAAATAAATTAACCAAAGTAATAGGAGACAAATCCCGACCATGGGGATGTATGTGAAATCTTGGTTTCTAGTTCTTTCGTCATTTAATAACAAAAGGGTCCTAAGGATAAGGATTAAATAAACATGAATGGCGACTGGAAAAAAATGTAGCCAATCGATGCATATTTTTTTGATATTTTCTGGAGCTTTATCCAAAAAAAGTCGATTTAAAGTACTCAGGCTTGTAGCAGGAATTTTTTCAACCGTTTTGATCAATAATAATATTAAAATATTTAGAAGGGTTATGATGCCCGCTAATAAATAGAAGATCTCTGCTTTAGGTAAAAAACCATCCCCTCTGCCTGTTTCTCCAAAATGTACCGCCACTGGATCTGGTAATCCTCGGTATATAAATAATAGAGTAATACCTAGACTTATTAAAGTGAAAATTCTAAGTACCCGAGAAAGGAAATAATCGATCGACATATTTTTGAGATTGTCCACAAAATTACTTTTGAAATCTTGGATGACCTAATCTTTATCTTTATTCTCTCTTGTAAAGGTATATTTTTGTCAAATATTTGAAATAAAGGCCGAAAAAAGTATTTTTGTCCTCCACAAAAGATGAACAATGCCTATATATACAAAAAATGGTGATCAAGGTTTTACTAGGTTAGCCGATGGCCAAGACCTATTAAAGTCAGATGTTCGTTTAGCTGCGATTGGGGATGTGGATGAGTTAAATTCATTTATCGGATTACTTATTTGTAAAGTTCCTGAAGAATTGACTCAGAAATTGATAAAAATTCAACAAAGTTTATTTGTTTTGGGGGCTCATATTGCCACAGATTCAAAGGAATATTTAGGCAACATGAAATTGATATCCATGCAGGATATTGTTTCATTAGAGGAAATGATCGATGAAATGGACGCTCATTTAGAGCCCATGAGGTTTTTTATTTTACCTGGTGGACATGAGACGATTGCCACAGCACAAATTACTCGAACGGTTTGTAGGCGCGCCGAGCGAAGCTTAATTCAATGGGCAAAGCCCATTCAAAATGAAGATTACGCGATATCAATTGTATATTTAAATAGATTGTCAGATTATTTATTTATGATGTGTCGATTATTACATAAATCCTTAGGCGTTCCAGAAACACCTTGGAATTCTGGTAAATAAGAATAATAAAAAATGGAAATTCAAATACACCCTATTGGAAAGTCAAGAATCGATGAAGTCGATTTTAACAATTTAGCTTTTGGACGTAGTTTCGCTGATCATATGTTGATCGCTGAATATGCCAATGGCGCTTGGCAATCCATGACAATTCAGCCTTATGGCCCTTTGAGCTATCAGCCAGCCATGATGTCCATTCATTATGGCCAATCGATTTTTGAGGGAATGAAAGGATATCGTTCTGCGAAAGGGGATGTTTTAGTCTTTCGTCCGGAAGAGAATTTCAAACGTTTTAATAAATCGGCTGTTCGTATGTGCATGCCTGAGATCCCTGAGGAGATTTTTTTAGGCGGTTTGAAAAAATTATTGGAAATAGACAATGCCTGGGTGCCCAATAAAGAAGGTTGTTCTTTATACATACGTCCATTTATGTTTGCTACTGACGAGTATGTCGGCGTAAGTCCTTCTACGACATATAAATTTATTATATTCAATTGCCCAGTGGGTTCGTATTATTCTAAGCCCTTGAAAGTGCGAGTGGAAACAGAATACATACGTGCTGCTAAAGGGGGAGTAGGTTTTGCAAAAAATGCAGGTAATTACGGAGGTTCTTTGTTTGCAACTCAAAAAGCGATGCAAGCGGGTTATGACCAAATTATTTGGACGGACGCTGCCACACATCAATATGTGGAAGAAGCTGGAACAATGAATTTGATGTTTATGGTGGGAGGTTCATTAGTGACGGCTCCAACTGGCGATACCATTTTAGATGGGGTAACTCGAAAATCCGTTATTCAAATTGCAAAAGATTGGGGAATCGATGTGCAAGAACGCCAATTGTCGGTAAAAGAGTTAGTCAGTGGTATTTTAGATGGATCCGTGACTGAAGCGTTTGGTGCGGGTACGGCAGCCGTGATTGCCCCGATTCAAACCATTGGTTTTGAGGGAAAAGATTATCAATTACCTGATAAAAAAGATTCAGATTTTTCTAGCAAAGTTTTCACTGAAATCAATCAAATTAGACTTGGCGAGATTGAAGATTCGCGTGGTTGGGTTTGGAAAGTTTAATCTTTCTTTGAAAAAACGAGTTTGATCCCCGGGTCCTTAACCGTACTTACATCTTGTAAGATGACGAGTGTTTTTTTGTCTTTTTCCCAAATAATTTTATTGCCTTCGGTTTTGGAGGCTCCAAATTTCACTTGTAAATAGTTGGTGAATTTTTCCTTCAGTTCTTCTACTTGAGGTTTTGTTTCTACAAAAATATCAAAATCAATCTCCGTTAATTTTTGTTGATTGTCACTTAGGTACGAGATATCTGTAAAATTCAAATCGCTGTTATCAAAATAGAGTGTATAAGATTTGCCATTGGCTGGTTGGTTTTCAGCTAATTCAAGTTTTTCTTGTAAAGAGTCTATCGGAATCCCCCACTCATTATTTCTTATAACACCTTTCGGGCTTATCGTAATTTTTTGAACCATATCACCGCTTTGTTCCCAAGCATTTAAAACCCTTTGCTCTATTTCGGAGGTATTTGATGCTTCTTCCTTTCCTTTTTCTTGCGATGAGTCGCATGAGAAAAACATTAGTGTGGAAGTTAAAATAATAACGATTGATTTGGTAGTCATGTGGGTAAGGCGAATGAAATCTTTTCTCATGTTTTCTAGAAAGGGATTTTGAAAATCAAAATTATTGAAATGATTCAGAAAAAGTGCTAACTAACAAAATAAATGTTATTTTTGTAATGATTTAACGGTTGCTTCAAGATATTAAAAATATATAAGATTATTAGTGGTTAGGTATTATCAAAATAGGTCGGTTATTAACTGGCCTATTTTTTTTGAGTCTAATTTATCTAATTGAATTTTAGTAGGTCTTAAAATTCTCTTCCAATTCCGATCACCATGCCTATTTTACTTCCATTGGTAACAGGAAATCCAAATTTGCAGACCAAATTATAATAGGTAACCACGTCAAAACCTAAACCACCCCCCGAAATCCATTGGTTAACTAGCTTGTTTTCATTGGCTGAAAAGTTGTTGTTGACATAAGCAAAGTCATAAAATGCGGTGGGGTAAATCGCAATAGGGATTTGGTTAAATTGTTTGATCGGCAAAAATGGTAGTTTGAAAACCTTATTTAACAATTGGAATTTGAGCGTATTTCTATTTAAAAAATAGGATGTACCATCTAACACGTTAAGTTCATACCCACGTACAATTTCATTTCCATATCCGAGGCCTCTAATATTTGCATAGGGAATGCTCGTATTTTTTGAAATTTTACCTTTGACCTGTGTGGTGAGGAAAAAATGGGAGCCAAGATCAAAAAAATAGGCAATGGCTCCGGTTATTTCCCAGAAATCTACCTGGTCAGCGGGAAGAATTCCTACTTTATTGAACGTGATGTCAAATTTTCGACCTCTCAAAGGGTATGCAATTAAATCCCTAAAGTCATAGGAATAGCTATAGAGCAATTGGGTGAAGTTTTGTTCTTTCGTATTTAGGGCAAAATAAGTGGGGTTTAATTTTATAATGGTGTCTGAAACAATGGTATGGGTATATTTTAATTCTAAGGATTGAAGGTCGTAAAATTTAAATCTTTTTCTCAGGGTGATTCCCCCAGCCCATCTTTCGCGCAATATTTTTTCTGCCGTTAAATATTGCAACGTATCATTTCGGGTTTTATAGGGAATTGTTTTGGATGTGGAATAGCTTGCATTGATCGCTAAGCCCAATGTTTTTTTCTTGTCTAGATATGGATTGCTATACGTGAAATCGAGTCTTTGAGTAAAACCGGTTTCTGCTTTAATCATTAATTTTTCGTTTCGACCTTGGAAGTTGTTGTGAATAAAATGGATTCCATAAATAGATCTATTTAAATCACGACCTCTGGACCACCAGTCATTTAGATTTCGGTCGGCTAGTTGGAAAATGGGGTATCCTAAGATATACCATTGCTCAAGGAATTCAAATGAAATTTTCAGGTGCCCATTGGGCAATTGGTTTAAATCGGCTTTGACCCAAATGAATAAATTCGTATTCATTAATTTGCGACGATTGTATTCTAATCTTGAATCTAAGGTATTGATGGCTATTGAATCACCTGGTTTAAAATCTAATTCCCTAGTTAAAATTTGATTTTTTGTTTTTTCATTCCCTTTGAAAAGAATGCTGTCGATGTGAATAAATTGCCCGTTTGTTGAATAGGCTAAAGAGATCAATAAAATGATTATGGGCATTCGCATTCCTTAAATTTAAGGAATATGGCTGAAACAAAATTTTATACGATGTTAATTTATTCGAAAATGATCGTTTCTGTTTGGTTATTCCATGTTTCAAATAAAGCCAAATATTTCTTTTCAATGATGGGCCTTTTTATTTTCAGCGTAGGGGTAAGGCAATTGTTCTCGATCGTCCAGTCCTCCTTTAATACAATCATTTTTGATAGGTGTTCGTATTTCTTGAAATGAGGGTTGGTGTTTTTTCGTAGGTCTTCTAGGTTTTTTATCAAAGTATTCTGTTCTAATTTTTTCCCTTCCAAACTTAAAACGATTAACGCAATGGGTTGAGGTAAATTGATGCCAACGACGCAGCATTGTTCTATATGTGGATCTATTGACAGATTGTTCTCGATGGGGGCGGGTGACACATATTGTCCTTTGGCTGTTTTGAAATTGTCTTTTACTCGTCCTATGATGGATAAAAAACCATTTGAATCTATTTCACCCATATCTCCAGTTTTTAACCAGCCATCGACAAAAAGTTCTTGGGTCAATTGATCTTCCTTGTAATATCCCCATGAATTATAGTCGGCTTTCATTTGTATCTCTTTCGTTTCAGGATCAATTCTAGTTTGGCAATTCTCGTGAATTTTGCCTACTGTGCCAATTCTTATTTCATCTCTCGGCATGAGCGAGTTTAAACCCATATTTTCTGTCATACCGTAGGCTTCTTGAATGAAAAAATCAATTTTTTGATACCATTTTAATAATTCAGGAGGCATGGGCGCGGCTCCAGTGATCATCAAAATGGCTTTGTCTAAACCAAGGCCTTTTTTGATTTTGTTCTTAATGATTTGATTTAAAATGGGGACCTTTAAAAGTAAGTCGAGTTTTTTTTGCCCTCCTATTTTTTCTAAAATTCCTTCTTGAAATTTACTCCAAATTCTAGGCACCGCTAGGAAGTGAGTAGGATTTGCCCGATGTAAATTCTCTTTAAATGTCAATAGATTTTCTACAAAATAGATGGTTCCGCCCGAAGCGATGCTGGCAAATTCGACAATATTCCTTTCGGCAATATGACATAAGGGTAAATAGGATATAAATCGTGCATTTGGTGTATCTAAATGGGCAATTTTCCTAGCTAAATTGATGGCTTGTGCCACCGAACTATTGGAAATCATGACCCCTTTGGGCGAACCTGTAGTGCCTGAAGTATACACGATGGTGGATAATTCGTTGTGCTGTGGTTTGTGGGGCTGAAACGCTGGGAACTCTTGGTTTAGGATGTCATTCCATTGGATTGAATCTTTTCCTTCGGATTCAGGTGTGTGGATGATGAGAATATTTGAGGGAATTCCGCTTTTGATGGAATCCCAATGATCCAATTTCCCTACAATGAGTACTTGGCAATCGGAATGTACCAACACCTCATTTAATTGTTCGGAAGTTAAAGTCGCATAAAAAGGAACCGAGACACAAGCTGCTGAGGAAATGGCTAAATCAGCTAAAATCCAATAGGCTGAATTTTTTGCCATTATACCCACATGCTTTGGCCCTGATTGGACTTTCTCTTGTAGAAATGCGGCTAATTTATTAACGTGATTTTCCGCCTCTTGATAGGTGAAATCGATGAAATTATCTCCAATCGGTTGTTTTAGGAAAATTTCATTGGGTTTTTCATGAGTCCAATAATAGAAATTTTCCAAATTACTTTGGTAGCTAGATATCATCGTTTTTATAGGTTTTATTCGCTAAAAATAAAACTTAATTCTTTTAAATCATATACTTTGAGTTCATTCGATTTTTCAAGTACCAGGTGCCCATTTGGATTTACTCGTATTATTTTTCCTAAAAATATTCCTGTTTCATCTTCGAATAGTGCCTTGGTTTGTAACCTGAATAAATTTTGATGGTACACCTTGTCTATTTCTTCGAAATTGTTTGAAAGAAATAGTTGATAATAGTTTTCGATTTCGATGGAAATGGCATTAAAAATTTCTCGTATGTCGATTTTTGCAGGTGATTTAGTCCATTTTTTCAATGAGCTCGCTCTTAAATTTTCGAATTCGGTTTGGTTGATATTTATTCCGATTCCAACAATGGAAAAGTTCCATTTACCTGCTTGGAAATTGTTTTCGATTAGAATCCCGGCGATCTTTTGTTCCTCTAAGTAGATATCATTGGGCCACTTGATTTTAATGGGTAATTTTTCTAATAATGTATTTATGGCCCATTTTTGAAGTCCTTCAAGGATGCCAATGGAGATAGCCTTGCTTAAATAAAATTGATGAATGGCTTGTTGGTCTTGGGGCTTCAATAAGTAGGAGACCAATAGATTTTCATTCGGTTGGGCTAGCCATTTATTTCCCCTCTGCCCTTTGCCTTCTGTTTGGTGTCCAGCTATCCATGCAAATCCATCAGGTAACTGATATTCAAGAGCCTCTTGGAATCCTAATGAATTCGTAGAGGCACACGTTTCATGATATTTACTGTTTTTGCCTACGAACCGAGTGGGAGCTTGATATTTGTTCAAATTTTATTTGTAATTTTATGTTTACAACAACAAATTTAATTTTTTATTCGTTTAAAAATCATTTATGCCTAAAAGTCCTAAGAAAGCCGCTATTAACGTTGATTCATCTGAAGTATTAGTTCAATGTGTGGTGAAGGGAATGCAAGAGAAGAAAGCTCAAGAAATTGTCGTGATGGACTTAAGAGGTGTTCACAATGCTTTTACTGATTTTTTTGTTATTTGTTCGGGTTCTTCCGACACTCAAATTGAAGCCATTGCGGATTCGGTCGACAAAGAAGTTTGGGAACAAGCGCGTGTTCATGTGCATGCCATGGAGGGTAGGGCAAATCGAGAATGGATTTTGATGGATTATTATGAAGTGATTGTGCACGTATTTTTGAAAGACAAGCGTGCATTTTTTAAATTGGAGGAGCTATGGGGGGATGCTAAATTCACCAATATCCCTGATTAAAACCAATTGGAGTTAATTTGAAATAATTTTTAAATTTTTCGAACTAATTTGGTTGTTTTAAAGTTTAAATGCCCAAATACCTAAAAACAAAATGGCTAAACAAGGAAGTAATTTTAAAAACAGTAAGCGTTCGGGAATTCAACCTAGATTACCTAAAAAGCCAGTTGGAGGTATGCAGAGTTGGCTGATGATTGGTCTAGCCATAACGATGGTTAGCATGTTCTTTTTCACTAAACAAAGGACATTGCAGGAGATCAATCAAAATCAATTTGAATCCATGATTATTCAAAAGGAAGTGGAGGGTGTAACGATTGTGAATGATCGATTGGTCGAGGTAAGTCTGAAGTCTACCTTCGTCAGTAAATATTTCAAGGATTCTCCTCAGGGCATGATTTCGATTAAAAAGGGTCCACATTTTGAGTTTCCGATTATTTCAAAGGAGGGCTTTGAGCATTTTCTGGAAGATCGTCAAAAGAATTTCCCACGAAATGAGCGAATTTTTGCTACTCCAGAAACGAGAACGGGTCCTTTGGATTGGTTGGGCACATGGGGTTTCTTTATCTTAATGGGCTTAAGTTTTTACTTTTTGTTTTTCCGTATGGGGGGCAGTGGAGGCGCTGGAGGTCAGATATTTAATATTGGCAGAAGTCGTGCTACGCTAATCGAAGGGGAAGCAAAGGTTAAGATTACGTTCAATGATGTGGCGGGTTTAGATGAAGCGAAAGAGGAAATTCAAGAGATTGTTGAGTTTTTAAAATTCCCTAAAAAATTCACTGATTTGGGAGGTAAAATTCCTAAAGGTGCTTTGTTAGTTGGCCCTCCGGGTACGGGTAAAACACTCCTAGCGAAGGCTGTAGCCGGTGAGGCGGGTGTTCCGTTTTTCTCACTATCGGGTTCTGATTTTGTTGAGATGTTTGTGGGAGTGGGTGCGGCTCGTGTTCGAGATTTGTTTAAGCAAGCTAAGGAAAAGGCACCTTGTATCATTTTTATAGATGAAATTGATGCGGTGGGTAGATCAAGAGGAAGAGGTCAGATGCCAGGGTCTAACGATGAAAGAGAGAATACGTTGAATTCATTATTGGTTGAAATGGATGGCTTTGCTACTGATTCTGGAATTATCATTTTGGCGGCTACAAACCGTCCAGATGTATTAGATCCAGCGCTTTTAAGACCTGGTCGATTTGACCGTACTATCTCGATTGACAAGCCGGATATTATAGGCCGAGAAGCTATTTTCAAAGTTCACTTAAAACCGGTAAAATTAGCTCCAGGAGTTGATCCCAAAGAACTTTCCGCACAAACACCAGGATTTGCTGGTGCTGAAATTGCCAATGTTTGTAATGAGGCAGCTTTAATTGCCGCACGTCGAAATAAATCGGCTGTTGACATGGATGATTTCCAAGAGGCAATGGATCGGGTGATTGGTGGTTTGGAAAAGAAAAATAAATTAATTTCTCCATTAGAGAAGAAAATAGTTGCCTTTCATGAGGCTGGCCATGCGATTGCGGGATGGTTTTTGGAGCATGCTAATCCATTGGTTAAAGTATCGATTGTACCTAGAGGGGTGGCGGCATTAGGTTACGCTCAATATTTACCCAAGGAGCAGTTTTTGTATCGTACTGAGCAGCTTATGGATGAGATGTGTGTGACCTTAGGTGGAAGAGCGGCGGAGGAAATCATTTTTGGTAAAATATCAACGGGTGCGCAGAACGACTTGGAGCGAATTACAAAATTGGCTTATTCGATGGTTACTGTTTATGGAATGAATGATAAGTTGGGTAATATTTCATATTATGATTCTAAAGGTTCAGAATACCAATTTAATAAGCCTTATTCAGAGCAAACAGCCAGAGAGATCGATGAAGAAGTTCGTAAGATTATCGCGGAGGCTTATGTGCGTACCAAGAAATTATTAAGTGACAAAAAGGATAAATTAACGATTCTAGCAGAGCAATTGTTGAAAAAAGAAGTTCTTTTTCAAAGCGATCTAGAGGAGTTGGTTGGTCCTCGTCCTTTTGAGCAATTGACCTCTTATCAAGAGTTTATTAAGGGTGAAACAGAAAAGAAGAGAAAGGATGCTAAGGATGTACGAGATTTAGCAGAGAATGAGAAAAATGCACCAAAGAAAGTTGCTGCTAAGCCTAAACCTAAAAAGGAACCTGCACAGGAGCCCAAAGAGGATAAAAAGCCTGCGGTGAAAAGGGTGCCGAAAGCAAAGTAAATATATAAATTGGGTGGGGGTTATTCTCCACCTTTTTTTTGGATAGTTTATGATTGAAATTCAAATTCCTGCAGGCAAAAAGGCCTATTTTGCGTCTGATTTTCATCTAGGATTCCCTAACCATGCAGAATCACTAGCTAGGGAGAAGTATATCATTTCTTGGCTCGGCCAAGTTCAAAAAGATGCATCTGATGTTTTTTTATTAGGTGATTTATTTGATTTCTGGTTTGAATATAGTCAAGTGGTTCCTAAGGGCTTTGTTCGTTTTTTAGGCAAATTAGCCGAGATGAATGACGCGGGGATTCAAATTCATATTTTTGTGGGCAATCATGATTTGTGGATGCGAACCTATCTCAAAGAGGAAATTGGCGCCAATATTTATGATCAGCCCACTGAATTTAGTTTTGATATCCAAGGAAAATCAGTGAAGGCTTTGTTAGGGCACGGGGATGGTTTGGGTCCTGGAGATTATGGGTACAAGTTTTTAAAACAAATTTTCATTAATCCAATATCGATTTTTTTATTTAAAATTTTGCATCCAGATTTAGGAGTGCGCTTGGCGCATTTGTGGTCTAATACGCGCAAATCGGATACGATTTCAGCTGGTGATGTTCCTTTTAATTCCGATACAGATTTTATTTTGAATTATGTTAGGGATCAAATGCATTTAGATGCAAAGTCAAATAACATTAAAAAAGCGTATGTTTTTGGACATAGGCACCATCCAATCGCTTTCCCGTTAGGAGAGGGGGCGACCTATTTTAATTTGGGTGATTGGTTTAGCCCAAATTTCAAAAATGCTTATTTCTTAGTTTTAGCAGATGAAGAATTTATATTCAAGCATAGTTCTGTTTTTTAGTTTGATACTTTTTGCTGCTAATTTAAGTTTACGGTTTCTGACGGAAAAGAAACTATTATCAAACAAATAACGATTTGGGGTCTTTGATTTAGGGAATCCTCATTTATTTTACTAATTTAAATTTTATTATTTTTTCAAATAGATTATTTATGTCCCTTTCAACTACAAGATTAGAGGTGATGACTGAGTTAGGCCGGAATATGGACAACTTTGTTGCTCAATATTTAAACCCGATCGATAGCAATTGGCAGCCCTCAGATATGCTTCCTGATTCAACAAAAGATAATTTTTTTGATGAAGTAAAGTTATTGCAAGAAGCTGCAAAAGAGTTGCCTTATGATTATTGGGCGGTGTTAATTGGAGATACAATTACTGAGGAGGCATTGCCAACGTACGAGTCATGGTTGATGGGGATGGATACGGTAAACCAACAAGATCAAGAAAATAGCTGGGTTCGTTGGATACGCAATTGGACTGCCGAAGAAGGGCGACATGGTAATTTATTAGGGACTTATTTATACTTATCAGGTAAGGTTGACATGCATTCTGTGGCTGTTTCAACCCAGTATTTGATTGCTGATGGTTTTGATATAGGAACCTCAGGCGACCCATATCGCAACTTCATTTATACTTCATTTCAAGAGATGGCAACGAACGTTTCTCATCGTAGAACGGCATCATTAGCGAAACAACACGGCAACTCATTATTGTCAAGAATGTGCGCGCAAATTGCGGCGGATGAATTAAGGCATGCCAAAGCGTATAAGGCATTTGTCACCGAAATTTTCAAATTAGATCCATCTGAAATGATGATTGCATTTGCTGATATGATGAAAAAGAAAATCGTCATGCCAGCACATTTTCTGCGTGAAATTAATGGGGCTAAAAGTTCTGTTTATGAGCACTTTTCGGATGCGGCACAAAGAATCGGCGTGTATACAACCATGGATTACATCAGTATCATGCAAGGCTTAATTAAGGATTGGGATATTGAAAAAATGTCTGGATTAAATGATGTAGCTGAGAAGGCAAGAGATTATGTAGCTAATTTGCCAACGAGGTTAGAAAAGTTGGCCGATCGGGTTAAAATACCTGAATTAGCCTATCCGTTTACTTGGATTGTACAATAGATGAATGAAAAGTTGTCGATGGATGAGCTAAATAGGCTCGATGTGACACAATTTAAAAATTCAGAAAAGTTTCCTTTTGTTTTTGTTTTGGATGATATTCGGAGCATGAACAATGTGGGCTCAGCATTTCGCACGGCTGATTCGTTCCGATGTTCCCATATATATTTGTGTGGAATTACGGCAAAACCCCCGCATAGAGAAATATCAAAAACAGCTTTAGGCGCCGATGAATCTGTTGATTGGACTTATTTTGACAGTCAATTAACCTGTATTCAGACCTTAAAAGATCTCGGTTATAAAATAATATGCATTGAGCAGGTTAAAGATGCAATCTCTTTATTTGAATTTAAACCTGATCAAAATCATACCTATGCTTTTGTGTTTGGTAATGAAGTGTTTGGCGTAAATGATTTGTTTATTAAGTCAGCCGATTATTCGCTTGAAATACCTCAATTTGGAACTAAGCATTCTTTAAATGTTTCTGTTTGCATGGGAATTGTCAGCTATGATTTTGTTTCAAAGATCAAAATTTAGTTTTTTCAATGTTAAATTTTTAAGAGAGCGTGAAAATTTAACACACTAAAGTTTTAATTAATAATTTCTTTACATAGATTTAACATACAATTAAAATATAATATTATGAGTGAATCAGATAAAGTACTAGTAGATGTTTTAGCAACAGTTGTATTGCCTAAATTAAAAGGTTTAAGCGAGAAAAATGCTAAGAAAATGGTTCAGTTGAGTCATAAAGCTTTGGGTGAAATTTCTAAGAAATACCATAAGTTGAGGGATGAACAAGCTAAAGATTTAGCAAAGAAAAAAGAAAA
>CANKVC010000039.1 GCA_947486835.1 Cytophagaceae bacterium
GAGGAATTGTACACGGGAGCATCATCTAATAAGACTAGATTTTGATCTACACCCCCACCACGGACATTAAAACCAGAAGCGCCCTCGCCCACGGTAGACACACCAGGCAGGAGCTGAATGGCTCTTACTAAATCAACTTCACCCAGTAATGCAGGTATTTTACGAATGGTTTTAATGTCAATTTTATTTACTGACATTTCGATTCCCTTTACGTTTTCGTCAACGGCTCTTGTACGAACAACTACCTCTTCTAGTTCTTTATTCGAAGATTTTAATTCTAAATTAAGTATTTGAGAAGCACCTGAAAATTGGACCTTTCTTTCGATTTTTTCATATCCAGATGAACTGAAAACCAACGTATATTCTCCGGGATTTAGTGTGATACTGTAAAAACCATAAGTATTTGAAGAGTTACCTACTTTCAGTTCTTTCACATATACGTTAGCACCTATTAAACCTTCCCCATTAAGGGCATCTTTTAAGTAACCACTTAATGTAGACTTCTGAGCTACAACTAAATTGGAAAAACTTAGGCAAACAAGTATGATGATTAGGGCGCGAATATTCATATTCATAAAAACAAATTTAATGCACAAAATTCAATTCCAATGACCACTCATCATAAAAATTATAAAATTCAATTTTATTTATAAATCAGTATTTAATTACCGATAATTTTTAAATATGATTTTTACTCGTATTTTTACCCACTGAAAGATGGACTATGGATTTAAAAATATTTGGAAAAATAATTAGAGAAAAAAGAGGTACTCTGAGATTAAAACAAGAAGAATTGAGTGAAAAAAGTGGAGTAGCCATTAAAACCATTCATTCCATTGAGTTAGGAAAAGGTAACCCGTCTATTAAAACAATATTACGATTATTTGACACATTAGAATTAGATTTCATTGTGGTCGCATCGAAGATAAATAATTAATTATGGAACACGCAATCAGTTTTGAGAGAATCCCGACAACCATTTTCGATGATTCAGAAAAGGCATCCAAGGCCGTTGCCTTAGAAATAGCGGCATTAATCAGGCAAAAAGCGAAGGAGAATAAACCAGCCGTTTTGGGATTAGCCACAGGTTCTTCTCCGAAAAAAGTGTATCAAGAACTTATTCGAATGCACAAAGAAGAAGGCTTGAGTTTCAAAAATGTCATCACATTTAATTTAGATGAATACCACCCCATGGAGCCGGATTCTGTTCAAAGTTATGTGCGATTTATGAAGGAGCAACTCTTTGATCAAATTGACATGCCGGTAACAAATTACCATTTACCGGATGGGACATTGCCTATCGAAAAAATACCAGAGTTTTGTAAAGACTATGAAGATAAGATAGAAAAACTGGGTGGATTGGATTTTCATTTATTAGGAATTGGGCGCAATGGCCACATTGGATTCAATGAGCCCGGATCCTTAATTAATTCGAAGACTCGATTGATGACGTTGGACATCAATACGAAAATAGATGCAGCCGTAGATTTTGGTGGATTAGCTAAAGTTCCCAAAAAAGCAATCACTTTGGGAATTGATAAAATCATGCAGGCAAAACGAATTGTTTTGTTGGCCTGGGGTGAACACAAAGCCGAAAGTGTCGCAAAGGCAGTTGAAGGCCAAGTTACTTCCGACATTCCCGCATCGTATTTACAACAACACACGAATGCTACCTTTATTTTAGATGAAACGGCAGCTGCTTTACTAACTCGGATTAAAACTCCTTGGCTCGTAGACTCAGTTACTTGGGATCGAAAGATGATCAAAAAAGCGGTTACACACCTATCTCTTCATTTGGAAAAACCGGTATTAAAGTTGACCAACAAGGATTACAATGAAAACGGGCTATCTGATTTACTTTCCTTATATGGCCAAGCGTATGAAATAAACATCGAAGTATTTAACTATTTGCAGCACACGATTTCGGGTTGGCCCGGAGGAAAACCGAACGCAGATGACACCAATAGACCAGAAAGAGCTTTTCCAGCTAAGAAAAAGGTGATCATATTTTCCCCACATCCAGATGATGATATTATCTCGATGGGTGGAACTTTTCAACGTCTTCAAGACCAAGGTCATGAAGTTCATGTGGCTTATCAAACTACAGGAAACATTGCTGTTGCAGATGATGAAGCACTTCGCTTCGCCGAATTTGTGGTAGATTTCAACGAAAAATTTGAAAGTGTTAATACGAAAGCCAATAAAATATACAAAGACGCGGTTCGGTTTTTAAAGAATAAAAAAGATTCCGAACTGGATATAGATGCAGTCCGACAAATTAAAGGATTGATCCGAAAAGGAGAAGCGAAAAACACCTGCCGGTTTGTAGGTATTAAAAAGGAACATGCCCATTTCTTAGAAATGCCCTTTTATGAAACAGGTACGATACGTAAAAAGCCATTGGCAGAAGTTGATATTCAATTAATCATCGATTTAATCGATACTGTTCAGCCACATCAAATTTACGCTGCGGGAGATTTAGCTGATCCACACGGAACGCATAAAGTATGCTTAGATGCGATATTTGAAGCTATTTCTAGAATCAAGCATCGTGAGTACATGAAAAATTGCTGGGTTTGGTTATACAAAGGTGCCTGGGCCGAGTGGGATATTGACCAAATTGAAATGGCAGTTCCCATGTCACCTGATCAGGTTTTCAAAAAAAGGATGGGTATTTTTAAACATCAATCCCAAAAAGATGGCGTGGTATTCCAAGGAGACGACTCCCGCGAATTTTGGCAAAGAGCTGAAGATCGAAATAGAGGAACTGCCCAGATTTACAACAAACTGGGGCTAGCAGAATATGAAGCGATGGAAGCTTTTGTTCGTTGGAAATTCTAATTTAGACTAAAGCTTCATATAAAATCTCAGCGGTATGCTTGGCATGTCGCTGAGTTCCATCATGAATTTGATGCCGACAACTCGTTCCCGACGCCACAATTTCAGTTTCGATATTTTGTGCACGGATCGTTGGAAATAAAACCAGCTCCCCTATTTGCATCGATAAATCATAGTGTTCTTTTTCGTATCCGAATGAACCTGCCATACCACAGCAACCCGAAGGAATGAGTTGGACTTCATAATTTTCAGGCAAAGACAAAGCCTTTTTGGCGGCTACCAAAGAACTCATGGCTTTTTGTTGGCAATGACCATGCAACTTCAATAAGTGTTTTTCCTGTTTAAAAGAACTTTTAAGGATGCGTTTAGCATCTACCTCCCGAGCAATAAACTCTTCTAAAAGCAACACATTTTTGCTCAATTGCTGTGCCTTTTCCAACCAATCCTCTGAAACTAAATCGGGATATTCATCTCGAAAAGTTAGTATGGCTGATGGTTCTATACCCACTAAAGGCATATTTTCGTCAATTAAAGTAGACCACAATTCCACATTAGCCTGAGCCAAAAGGCGTGCTTCATCCAGCATACCTTTGGACAAAAATGAACGCCCAGAAATTGGATGAGGGATGGTTTTAACTTCGTAGCCTAATTTTTCTAACAATAGAACTGCTTTTTTACCTACTTCGACGTCATTGAAGTTTGTAAATTCGTCCACAAATAAATACAATGATTTAGAAGAGGAGGTCGATTTTCTTCCTTTCAGCCAAGACCACAACGTGTGATTGGCCAATAAAGGCATCGTTCTATCTGGATGAAAACCAACCAATTGATTAGACAATCGGCGTAAAAATGGGGTCCCCATGACCAAGTTATATAAGAAGGGTACGTAAGATGCTAGGGAGGAAATGGAAGCGAAATGACCGACTAACCAACTCCGCAAAGGGGTGCCATTCTCCTTTTGGTATTGATATAAAAATTCCATTTTTAATTTCGCCACATCC
This sequence comes from Cytophagaceae bacterium, assembly GCA_947486835.1. Taxonomy (GTDB): domain Bacteria; phylum Bacteroidota; class Bacteroidia; order Cytophagales; family Spirosomataceae; genus Aquirufa. Next base: position 3,840 of record CANKVC010000039.1, read on the forward strand.
ACGTTAGAAGGACATTCAGCCTTACAACCTTTACATGCCAAACACAAATCCATTACCTCCTTAATCTCTTTATGATTAAAGCGGTTTGGTTGCGTAGAACGTGTTAAAAACTCTCTTAGGATATTGGCACGCGCTCGAGTCGTTTCTTTTTCGTTTCGAGTAGCCATAAAAGAAGGACACATGGTACCTCCCGAAATTGGTGTTTTTCGGCAATCTCCAGAACCATTGCATTGCTCCGCATGCTGTAAAATATCTTGATCCTTATACCTAAAAGCAGTATTGAACGCGGGTGTTTGTTTGCCCGCCTCATAGCGCAAAAAAGTATCCATTGGCGGCGTATCCACAATTTTATTAGGATTGAAAATTCCCTTTGGATCCCACCATGACTTTAAATCACGCATCAATTGATAATTCGCTTCACCGACCATCCACGGAATAAATTCACCTCTTAATCTCCCGTCACCGTGTTCTCCTGAAAGAGACCCTTTATATTTTTTTACGAGTCGGGCAATTTCTTCAGCAATATGTCGAAACTGTTGGTGCCCCTCGTCCGTTTTTAAATTTATGATGGGCCTTAAATGCAATTCTCCAGAACCTGCATGCGCATAGTGCACACAATACAATTGGTTAGCTGTCAGAATCTCATTAAATTCTGCGATAAAAGCAGGCAAATCTTGGACATCTACCGCGGTATCTTCAATCACTGCCACCGCCTTTTCATCTCCAGGTAAATTGGACAAAAGACCTAAGCCAGCCTTTCTCAAATCCCATACCTTTTTAACTCCATCACCTGTCACATATGGAAAGTGATAGCCAAATCCTGCAGCGCGCATAGCCTTCTCCAATTCCTGAGCTTGTTCAGCAACCGTATTTGCATCATCTCCTCGAAGTTCAACAACCAAAATAGCACCAGGATCTCCTTGGACAAAGAAACGATTTTGGCTTTGTTCTGGATTGGCTTTGGTACATTCCAAAATATAATGATCCATCAATTCGGATGCGGAGGGATTGAAACGCAAGGCAATTAAATTAGCTCTTAAAGCTTCATCGATTGTATTAAAATGGGCACAAACTAAACCCAAATACGCGGGTGGCAAGGGATCCACATGCAATTTAATGCGAGTAACAAAACAAAGTGTCCCTTCAGATCCAGCAAGTAGATTACAGAAGTTGAAACTCGGCTTTCCAGCTATAAAAGAACTGGAATTAACTAACATATCGAGCGCGTAACCTGTATTCCGGCGATTTATACTAGGCTTAGGAAATTCAGAAATGATATTACCTTGAACGATTGGGTCCGATAACACACGAAGTGTTTCCGCATATATTTTCTGCAAGCGACTGCCTTCAGCTAAAGTAGATAACGTTTTGAACGGATCTTCCGCTTCAAAAGTCACAAAAGTACCGTCAGATAGATATCCTTCAACGGCCAAAACATGATCGCGCGTAGAACCATAAACGATGGAATTAGAACCGCAGGAATTATTTCCTAGCATTCCACCCATCATGGCACGGTTTGCTGTTGAAGTTTCCGGGCCGAAAAACAAACCCTGTTTTTTCAATTCTACATTCAAGACATCACGAACTACACCTGGTTCTACCCAAACATAAGATTCCTCTTTATTTATTTCTATGATGCGGCTGAAATACTTCGAAACGTCAACCACCAAGCCCGAACCTACCACTTGGCCCGCTAGAGATGTCCCTGCCGTCCTTGGAATAATTGGGATTTGGTGCTTATCGGCAAAAGAAATTAAAATCTGAATGTCCTCAATCGTCTCAGGAATGGCCACTCCCAAAGGCATTTCTCGGTAGGCAGACGCATCCGTTGCATACAAAGTTCGCATGACAGTATCCGTAAATAGGGATCCTTGCAATTCTTCAGCTAATTCCGATAAGATCGTAGGAGTCAAGGTAGAAACCGTCATGCTATTTAATTAATCCTTAGGCTGCAATTTACACAAACCTAAGATTAGTAGCAATTGGGCCAAGATATAAGTTAGCATCACATAGATAGAATTCCCTGAAAATGAATAATAAAACTTGGCTAAAGCTAATAAGCTATCAGAAACAACAAAAAAGATAGCGCCTATCAATATAAAATAATAGGATGAATTCATTTTTCTTAAGTAGGCGGCATAAAGCATTGCACCGAGTGCCAACGCATACAAACTAACTGGTATGTATAAAGCGGTTGGGATGAGAGGCAGTAAAAAAGCTAAAAATCCAACAACGTAAATGAGTACAGGAATGATAGCCAATGAAAACCATTGGCCTACATTAAAATAGCCCGCAGAACTTTGTAATGAAAATAGACGGATATAACCTATCTGCATGATCAAGAATGAACCTAAACCTAATTGGAAATACAAGGACGAATTTCCTTGAAACAATAAAAATACATCACCAAGCCAAGCAAAAACGAGAATGAAAATTAATTTATTTCGAATTAGAATATGTGTTTGCGAAAAAACATACAGCATTAGCATCGGCATCAATAAAGGCTTTGTTAACGTACGAAGCAGAGGTTGCTCAATGACTGTCGATAAGATATTTAACACTCCAATAAGCGAATAAATAAACAAAGCTATTCTAGCCATAGTTTTCGATCGGATTTAATAAAGGCAATTTTTTTCTAAATAAATCAAAATATTGAAATCAAAAAAGCATTGAAAATCACCGCCGAAACATTTAGAATAGTCAAATTTAATAATGAATATATAATCCGAATTATTTATTCTTTATTCACCTTACCGTCTAAAATTTCCGTTTCTATAATAAAGTTAGGCCGACTTTTTGATTGGAAAAATATTCGTAATATGTATTCACCTAATATCCCAATGGCAAGTAATTGTATTCCCCCAAATAATATAACCACAAATAGTAAAGCTGTAAATCCTTCAATGACTTGATCGAAAAACATCTTTTTAATAATAACAGAAATAAGGTATAAAACGGAAGAACTTATGGCTAGTCCACCTAAAATCATGACAAATTTCACTGGAAATTCACTGAAGTTATAAATTCCATTTAATGCTAATTGGACTAATTTCCCAAAAGAATATTTTGAATCGCCTGAAGCTCTTTCTTGGCGGTCATAGGCAATTCCAATTTGCTTAAACCCTATCCAAGTTCGCATACCACGAATAAAACGGCTTTCCTCCGGCATTTTATTTAACACATCCACTACTCTTCTACTAATGAATGAAAAATCACCACTATCTAACGGAATTTCTATGTTGGCAATTTTCTTTAAAATTCTATAAAATATATAGTAGGCAAACCTTTTATAAAATATTTCTTTACGCTTCTCTCGGACCGCATATACTACATCAAAACCTTCTTTGAATTTATTATAAAATGTTTCTAATAATTCTGGAGGGTCTTGTAAGTCACCATCTAATACGAATACACCTTCGCTCCCACGAGCAACAGATAATCCAGCCGTCAACGCCAATTGATGGCCATGATTTCTAGAAAGCAAAATGACATGAAAACGAGGATCACTAATAGCTAATTGCTGAAGTATTTGGCGAGAATTATCCCGACTACCATCATCCACTAAAACAGCCTCCAACTGAATTGAGGACTGATCCATAATTTTCACAATCCGATCTACTAACATCGGTAGATTACTCTCTTCGTTATAAACTGGAATTACAAATGAAACTTGTGGTGTAAAAACTGGCATATTTTTTAAAAGCGGTATTTACCTTGTTTAAAATCAAAAATAAGAATTTTTTGACCGTCTTTCTTTTTTAAAATTACAGAATCTTTGTAGATAGTATCTATTTTTTGAACAAATTTCAATTCACTATTGAAATATAAGTTGACGAGTTGAGCATCTGAAACATCTGCCACCCTCCCTTGAAGATTTTTTGCGTTTAAGAAGTTATTCATTTTTGAAGGATACAAAACAGTATCTCCGGGTTGATAGCTATTGATAATTTTTTCAGCTATTAAAGGATACGGATTTTTACTCCTATTCTCAGAAAATGTATATTTTTGATGCGAATCGCTATATAAAGGCTTAATTTGGAGGACCAAAAAATAAAGTTGGGTGATTACAATTAGTATACACAATCCCTTTATCCAAATATTTAGTTTAAATAAATATTCGATTAGGCCCGCAGATATGAAAATTCCAAAGGGTAGTCCAAAACTGGCATATCTCAAGAAAAAGCCTGTCGTAGTTCCAGCATCAATTGCCGTAATGATTAAAACCAAAACAGGTAAAAAAATCTGTATTAGACCAAAAATATAAAAATTTCTCTCACTTTTTTCCTTGATTTTAGTTACCCATGTAATCACTAAAAAGAAAAAGAAAACAAGAAGAATAACCCCGAATTTGCCATGTCGCCTATAAAGATCGTTCGTTAGAAAAAAAATATCCGACAAAATAACAACGCTCTTTTTGAATAGATTAATGAAATTTGACTCCTCTATCCAGCCGACGACAGGTCCATTCAATTTTAAATAATTTAAATATTGTGCGCCTGCGTCTTTTTGATAACTAAAAAAATACTGGCCTGGCCCCCAAACCATCCAAGAAACAAAAGGAACTAAAAAGCCGAATGATCCTATTGCCATGGCTTTTATTTTACTCCATGGTGATTTGGATATAAAAATAAGGTAAATAAATTGCCCTACTAATACTAATGCTGTCAAATAGGTGCTAAAAAGGGCGCATAAACTTGTCATTATCCAACCTATTAAGTCCTTAGGCTTAGGTTTATCCCCTTTGACGACCATATTCCAAAAGAAATAATTAGATGCGGTCGTAAAAAATATGCTGGTTGTATAATTTCTAGCTTGCTGGCTATAAATCACAAAAAAAGGTTCGATAACAGCCAATAACAAAATTCCTAAAGGCCAAAATTCATGGTTTGGTTTTTGCCTTCTAGCCCAATAAAACAATAACCACAAAGTAAGCAAGTTGAAAAAAACAGAAACCGATCTTAACGCTCCATCACTCTTCCCAAAAAGTATAGAGAATATCTTTAACATCATATCATGAACCAAACTATTCCCACTAACGTCTCCCCTGGCGTCTGCATCTAACCATGATTTGATTCCACGGCTTTCCCAAAAATCGGATGGAGTAAATGTGGCAGGTGGGGTCAATAATTTTCCCATGCCTCCATAATTTGTATTGGCAACTGCGATTAATGCACTTTGTTTTTCATCTCCAAAAAGTCCGAAAGAGTTTATATGATAAAATCTCAAAAATGCCCCTAACAACATCAAAGCTAAAAAAAACAAAAAAAGCCTACCCTTGTTTACCATGGTCATTATCGCATTAAAACATAAAAATCACTTGACTTCTCAATCAAGTGATTTTTATGTTTATTTTTCATTTTTTCTTATGAACCACAAGCTTCACATGCTTCCGGATTATCTAAAGAACACGCCATATCAGACTGATTTTGTGCGGCATCGGTAGAAAAGGAAGCAGCAGCCTGTGCCGTATGTGCAGCATATTGCAGTTCTGTTTCATTTACAGTATTTGTTTGCTCAATTTGAACTTCCGCTTGCTTCTCGATGGTAAACTTAATGGCATCAGCAGCTGCTTTTGTACGTAAATAGTACATGCCCGTTTTTAAACCAAGTTTCCATGCGTGGAAGTGCATTGATGTAAGCTTGCCAAAATTCACATCTTGAATATGAATATTTAAACTTTGAGACTGACAGATGTATGCACCACGATCAGCAGCCATTTCCAAAATTGTTTTTTGCTTAATCTCCCAAACCGTTTTGTATAATTCCTTAAGATCTTTAGGAATTTCAGGTATGCCCTGTACCGAACCGTTTGCTGAAATCAATTTATTTTTCATGGATTCATTCCATAATCCTAATTTGATCAAGTCCTTCAATAAATGCTTATTCACCACCGCAAATTCACCTGATAATACGCGTCTAGCATAAATATTCGATGTGTATGGCTCAAAACATTCGTTATTTCCTAAGATTTGTGAAGTAGAAGCGGTAGGCATTGGAGCGACCAACAAAGAATTACGAACTCCATTTTTTACCACTTTCTCACGTAAACTTTCCCAATCCCAACGCCCTGAACTTGGCGTAACATTCCACATATCAAATTGGAAAATGCCCTTAGAAATAGGTGAACCCTCCCAAGTAGAATATGGTCCTTCTTTAATCGCTAATTCCATAGACGCCTCCATAGAAGCATAATAAATAGTTTCAAAAATATCTTTATTTAATTGCTGTGCCTCTGGTGACTCAAATGGCATTCTCAACATAATAAACACATCCGCTAATCCTTGAACTCCTAATCCAATAGGCCTGTGACGTAAGTTTGAATTACGAGCCTCAGGTACAGGATAATAATTGACGTCTATAATCTTATTTAAATTCTTAGTCGCCGACTTCGTTGCCTCATATTATTTAGCGTGATCAAATTCATTGACACCTTTATCATTAGCCTTCACATATTTAGGCAAAGCCAAAGAAGCCAAATTACAAACGGCCACCTCATCTTTCGACGTATACTCAATAATTTCAGTACATAAATTCGAAGATTTGATTGTACCTAAATTCTTTTGATTCGATTTGCTATTTGCATGGTCTTTATACAACATGTATGGCGTACCGGTCTCTGTTTGAGATTCTAATACTTTAAACCATAATTCTTGTGCCTTAACTACCTGGCGCGCCTTACCTTCCAACTCATATTTATGGTACAATGCCTCAAACTCTTCTCCATGCGTATCCGATAATCCCGGACACTCATGTGGACAGAACAAGGACCATTCCTCATTATCTTCTACACGCTTCATGAATAAATCAGGAATCCAAAGGGCATAAAACAAATCCCTTGCACGCATCTCTTCCTTTCCGTGATTCTTCTTTAATTCCAAAAATTCAAAAACATCCGCATGCCAAGGCTCCAAATAAATAGCAAAAGAACCTTTACGTTTTCCACCCCCCTGATCCACATAACGCGCCGTATCATTGAAGACACGTAGCATAGGGATAATACCATTGGACGTACCATTCGTTCCCTTAATGTAAGAACCCGTTGCACGAATATTGTGAATGCTTAAACCTATACCACCAGCTGATTGTGAAATTTTAGCTGTTTGTTTTAACGTATCGTAAATTCCTTCAATCGAATCATCTTGCGTAGTCAATAAAAAACAAGACGACATCTGTGGCTTTGGAGTACCCGCATTAAATAAAGTAGGGGTCGCATGCGTAAACCAACGCTCCGAAAGTAAGTTATAAGTCTCAATAGCAGAAGCAAGATCTGTTTGATGAATACCTACCGCCACACGCATCAACATGTGTTGCGGGCGCTCAGCTATTTGACCCTCCAATTTTAATAGATAAGATTTCTCTAAAGTCTTGAAACCAAAATAATCATAACCAAAATCACGGTCATAGATAATTGCCTCATCCAACTCTACTGCATTCTTTTTAATGATATCGTAAACCTCCTTCGATAACAAGGCGGCATTTTGTCCAGTTTTTGGATCTACGTAAGTAAACAATCGCTTCATCGTAGCCGAAAACGATTTCAACGTATTCTTATGCAAATTAGATATGGCAATCCTAGCTGCTAGTACAGCGTAGTCAGGATGCTTTGTCGTCAACGACGCCGCTGTCTCCGCTGCTAAATTATCCAATTCAGTCGTTTTGACCCCATCATACAAACCAGAGATAACTTTTCTGGCCACCTCTAGAGGTTGGACAAAAAAGGGATCTAAGCTGTAACAAAGTTTTTCTATCCTTGCTGTGATTTTGTCAAACTTGACAGATTCGCGACGACCGTCTCTTTTAATTACGTACATGTGTTTCCTAAAAATATAATTTAAAAATGCTTAAAACTAGAGTGAAATACCATCAAAAAAACGGGCGTTTTTGCTTGAATTCCTTCTCAGTAAAATTAGAAAAAAACACACCCACTTGCAAACATTATTTTCTTAAAAAAACATTAAAAAAGACGCATATTTAAATTGCAATATTTAACTCCCATCTATTCAAATCATTAAGCAAGTTGCCTCTTGGAAAAATGCAATAAAAATATTTTTTAGATTTATAACGCGCATTAATCAGCTCTAAAAACACAAAAAAAATAACACAAATATTTTGTTAGATCTATAAAATATGTCTATTTTTGCAACCCGATTAAATGAGCCTGAATCCCAGTGGCTTCATTGATAGAAATAAAATGACGGCAGGGAATCGTCCGAAAAAAAATAAAATGAAAAAAGACATCCATCCAGAATACAAAGAAGTCGTATTCCATGATTTATCTTCAGATTACAAGTTTTTAACTCGTTCTTGCGCAGCAACAACGGAAACAACTGAATTTGAAGGTGCAACTTACCCGGTTTATAAAGTCGAGGTATCTTCACAATCACATCCATTCTATACAGGTAAAAATGTATTATTAGATACCACTGGACGTGTAGATAAATTCAACAAGCGTTACGCGAAGAGCTAATTTTCTTCAAAAACATACATTAAGGCCTCTTCAATAATCTTGTCGAGGCTTTTTTTGTAAATTGCAAAATGGAGAAAGCCATACATCTTTTTGACGATCCAAAAATTACCCAAAACCTGCGACCGATAAGCTATATACGTAGCTTGGCTGAGCATTGGATGGGTCTATCAAAAATTCATGAAAAATGGAGTGCTGCAACTGACACAAAAGTCACTTGGGGTGCGGCCGACCAACAACCCAACGCACTCAATATTGTAGGGTCTGTACTCCCAAGCCAAGAGCTTATCCAAGAACTACAAAACTTACCTGAGAAAACGAGCTTAACCTTCGAAGGGCAGCTCATTGCCTTTAGGGGTATTGGTGTACCTTCGGCCGACTGGAATACCATTAATTCGCAAGCAAATCCAGTATTGTTTTCAAAATTCGAAGACCTTTTAAGACTAAATGCAGAATTACTTAATAAGGAAATAAAACCGAATGCATTTGACCAAGATCAGTTAAAAGAAAAAGGCAATATCCTCATCCATCCTGAAAATTGCTTTATTGACCCCACGGCAGATTTAAAAGGCAGTATTTTAGATGCCAGCCAGGGACCCATATATATTGGGAAACACGTAAGTATTCAGATAGGTACATTAATACAAGGACCAGCAGCAATTTTAGATCATTCAGTGACCAACTTAGGTTCCAAAATAAGGCCATACACAACCATTGCACCTCACTGTAAAGTAGGTGGCGAAATAAGTAATTCTATTTTTTACCCCTATTCAAATAAGGGACATGATGGGTACGCCGGATCGTCGATTATAGGGTCGTTTTGCAATTGGGGAGCTATGACTTGTACTTCAAATGTTAAAAATGATTTGAATGTGGTGGATATTTTCGACTACTCAACGGCAAAGCCACGAAAGACCAATACCAAATCGCTTGGAGTAATCATGGGCGATTTTGTCACCACAGGTATCAGCACACGATTTAATACTGGAACGGTGGTGGGTAACCATTGTAATATAAGTGGCATTCAATTTTTGCCCAAATTCATTCCTTCGTTAACTTGGGGCGAGTATCCCAAGGTCAAAAAATATGAATTTGATAAAGCATTAGCCAATGCCATAAAATGGGCAAAAGCAAAAAATCAAGAATTACCAGAAAATTCGGCCGAACTCATTGAACAAATTTGGAAAGAGGAAGCATCTTTACGAAATTAGTACTTTCTAATAATCCTCCATGCGATTTCAGGACATCCCAGGTTTACATGTGGTCAAAAAACAATTAAGCAATGCCGTGCAAAATCAGCATATTGCGCATGCCCAATTGTTTCAGGGGCCAACGGGTGGCGCGCAAACAGCGATGGCTTTGGCTTTTGTATCCTATTTATTCTGCAACCAAAGAGAAGGCGACGATGCCTGTGGAACGTGTCCAAGTTGTCAAAAAGTCCATAAAGGAATACATCCTGACATCGTATATTTATTCCCATCGATCACCACGAAAAAAGTCAAAGAAGCTGAATCTGATGCATTTTTACCTGAGTGGAGGAAATTTATGTTGGAATCACCTTATCGTACCATCGCCGATTGGCTAAGCTATCTGGGTGCGGAAGGAAATCGACAAGGAAATATACCCGTTGAAGAAACGAGGAAGTTAATTCAAAAAATTAGCCTAAAGCCTTTTGAGGCGCCCTTTAAAATTGTACTTATATGGAATGCTGAAACACTTAATTTGTCTTCCGGAAACGCTTTATTGAAAACACTTGAGGAACCACCCTCATCTACATTATTCATTTTAATCTGTTCGGATCCACAAAAGTTGCTGACTACGATTATATCAAGAACCCAACGAATTAATGTAGGGACCGTTGACGAAGTAGATTTAGCCCCCTTTCTAACCGAAAAAACAGGTATTGAAATGGAAAAAGCGCAGCAACTCGCCATCACCTGCGAAGGAAATATTTCTTGGGCATTAGATAAAGCGGTGAACGAAAACATGAGCGCCACAACGTGGTTTGCGGAATGGATGCGGGCGGTGTATTCAAAAAACCTGATCAAAATTTCATTGTTGGCAGACCAGTTTGACGCATTTTCCAAAGAGGATCAAAAAAGTGTTTTGGAGCATACCTTACATATATTTAGGCAATGTTTGTACCAGATATCGGGAACGTCTCAGCTCATTAAATCGCTTGAAAAAGAACGTGGATTTATTGAAAACTTTTCAAAAACATTAACGGGGGAAGCCATCGGAAAAATGAGTGAAAAAGTTTCAGAGGTACATTATCATTTAGAAAGAAATGCACGTGCTAAAATGTTACATCTAGATCTTTCGCTCCAATTAATCAGAATATTCCATGCGAAAAATTAAAATAGGTACACGAAATTCTGCGCTGGCTATTTGGCAGGCAAATTATATTGGGTCCTATTTAGAAAAGGTGGGGCTCAATTATGAATTAGTTGCGATATCGACCAAAGGCGATCAAATTTTAGATCGTTCGCTTTCGAAAATTGGGTCAAAAGGAGTATTCACTGAAGAACTCGAACAGATGTTGCGAAATGGCGAAATTGACATCGCTCAGCATTCTGCCAAAGATCTTCCGTCGACCCTACCCGAAGATTTACAATTAATTGCCTTTACGGAAAGAGAAAAATCGCATGACGTATTACTTAGTTTAGATCCAAATTTCACATTGAATACCCCAGGAGCGCATAAAATTGGCACATCGTCTACTCGCCGACGCGCATTTTTGGGACATCATTTTCCTAGCTTAAAGCCGGTGGAGATGCGGGGAAATTTACAAACCCGATT